>JBAVTM010000295.1:0-3496 GCA_049696195.1 Desulfuromonadaceae bacterium
GAAAGAAACATGGCCCTCAGATCAAAGGTGCGGTATACATTCCGGCCCTGAACAATTGCATGATCGTCCCATACAAACCCGTTGGCAAGAGCTGCGCCGTAGACAATTAATACGGCCAGAAAAATTATGACAAGGTCACGTATGTGATAGCGGCAACGGTAAGATGGCATTATCATTGAGTTTGTCCAACTAAAAAGTGATGTAGTTCCTGCCAGTTGTGCTCATTTCGGCAAAGATAACTATTGAGTCTCATAAACACAAGTATTTGCTTTGGAAACGACCACTCAATTTTCCTACCTACGCACTACAGTCTCGATATATAAAGTGACTTCATAAAGGACAAAAGCGGCCCAACCCGGCTACTATTAGAATTCTGCTGTTATTGCCTGCTTGACACCTCTCTGGCAAAACTGATATGGTGGCATATTACAATTGTTGTACCGGATAGCACGTCATTGCAAGCCCCGGAAATTTCCGGGGCTTTTTTCGTACAACCAGAAAGAAGGAGTAACATGGAGTTTCGAGCGTTTAATTTACACCCCGTCATTGCAGCAAGCATCAAGGAGGCCGGGTATGTCACACCGACCCCCATCCAGCAGCAGGCAATACCGACCGTCATGGAGGGTCGCGACGTCATGGGGCTGGCACAGACCGGCACCGGCAAGACCGCGGCCTTCGCACTTCCTGTCCTCAATCGCCTGATGGAGGGGCCGCGCGGCCGCGTCCGCGCCCTGGTCGTGGCCCCGACCCGCGAACTGGCCGAGCAGATTCATGAATCGTTCGTGACGCTGGGGAAACAGACCCGTCTCAAGAGCGTTACCGTTTACGGCGGAGTCAATGCCAATCCGCAGATTCAGGCGCTCAGAAACGGTGTTGAAATCGTGGTTGCCTGTCCGGGCCGCCTGCTCGACCATATCGGCCAGGGCACCATCGACCTTTCGCACCTCGAAGTGCTGGTGCTGGACGAAGCCGACCAGATGTTCGACATGGGCTTTCTCCCCGATATCCGCCGGATTCTGACCCGCATTCCGGCCAAGCGGCAAACGCTACTGTTCTCGGCCACCATGCCCCCCAGCATCAATAAACTTGCCCACGACATCCTGACCGATCCGGTCACCGTTCAGGTCGGCAATACCGCACCTCCGGTCACCGTCTCCCATGCCCTGTATCCGGTGGAGCAGCATCTGAAAACCGGGCTGCTTCTGGAGCTGCTGAAGCATACCGATACAGATTCGGTGCTGATCTTTACCCGCACCAAACACCGCGCCAAGCGCCTGGGGGAGCAACTGGAGAAAGCCGGCTACAAGGCCGCCTCACTGCAGGGGAATCTCTCCCAGAACCGCCGCCAGGCGGCACTGGACGGGTTCCGTGACGGCACCTATCAGATTCTGGTGGCAACGGATATCGCCGCCCGCGGCATCGACGTCTCGCAGATTTCGCATGTCGTCAATTATGACATTCCGGACACCCCGGAAGCCTACGTCCACCGCATCGGGCGCACCGGTCGTGCCGCGAAAACCGGGGATGCCTTTACGATGGTATGCAGCGAGGATACGATCATGGTGCGGACCATCGAGAAAAAGCTTGGCACCGCCTTGGAGCGGCGCAAGGTGGAGGGCTTTGACTATACCGTCCCCGCCCCCCACAAAGACGCCGAGTTCGCCCGTCCGCCACGTGAGCCGCGCCCATCCCGTAAACCGGGCGATGCCAAAAAGAATCCGGGTGGGTCAATAAACCCGTTCAAAAGCGACCATCCCGGGAGCAAACCGGCTGGACGTCCGCTGCAGGGACGGCCGGGAGCAGCAGGCGGCGCACCCAAAACCGTATTCAACAGCTCACGGCGCGGAAAGTAGCGTAGCCGGCATCGCGATAGTTGCACCTGCAAATGCAATCCATTACCGCAAAGACGCAGAGTCCGCAAAGAAACATGATAGTTAACAATCTGAACATGGCCTCTTTTTGGTTAAGTTTTTTGTTAATCTTCCGTTTTTCTTCTTGTTCTTTGCGTTTTTGCGGTAAATTCATTTTAGGTAGAACTGTCTAAACAGGTGGATAAGGAAACCGCACATGGGAATTTCAAAGCACCCTTCCATAGTCACCATGCCGAAAACCGAAAAGCCGTACCCTTCCATCCTCACTTTCCTGGGCAGCCGATTTCCCGCCATATCCCCTGAAATCTGGGAAAAACGGATTTTGGATGGTAAAGTCCTTGACGAGACATCACAACGGATAACCCTGGATACCGAATACACCCCATTGAACCGCATTTTTTATTTCCGCGAAGTCTGCATCGAGCCGGTCATTCCCTTTGCCGAAAAAATTCTGTACATCGACGACGAGATTCTGGTCGCCTGCAAACCGCACTTTCTTCCCGTCACCCCCGGTGGTCGTTACGTTGATGAATGTCTGCTGAACCGCCTGCGGGTCAGCACCGGAATCGAAGATCTGGCGCCGCTTCACCGCATCGACCGTGAAACAGCCGGGATAGTGCTCTTTTCCGTCAACAAAAAGAGCAGAGGGCTCTACGGCACACTCTTCATGAATGGCCTCGTTGAAAAGAGCTATCAGGCACTATCGGCGTGTCTGCCGACTCAGGAAGCGGCTTCATGGGATGTCGCAAACAGAATTGAGCGGGGCGAACCGTGGTTCCGGATGAAGAGTGCACCAGGCGGAGTCAACGCCCGATCCGCCATTAAACTGGTGGAGATCAGGGGAGAGCTGGCGCGCTTTACCCTGCAGCCGTTAACCGGAAAAACGCATCAGCTGCGCATTCATATGAGCGGACTCGGCTTCGGGATCCTGAATGACCGGTATTATCCCGGACTGCAGGAGGAAAGTGAGGACAATTTTGACACGCCGCTCCAGCTTGTCGCGCAAAAGCTCCGCTTCAAGGATCCCCTGAGGGGCATGATCAGGGAATTTACCTCCGAACGGGCGCTGTTATGGTAGCTGATTTAAATCCTGCCTTACAATCGTCTCCAGCGTCGCATCCAGCATCGCCCTGCGGCAATCGACACCATCTATCGCTCCTGTCTTCAGCTTGCGAAAAAAGCGGCAGCCGCCGAAGCAGAGCGGCAGATAGGCGCACTCCAGGCATTCGTCATTTTTCCAAATGTCCAGATTGTGCGATTCGCGGTAATCAATAACTCCATCCGCAAGAGTGCCTACGGCAAATTCAGGCCACCCCATCAGGGCAGGACACTTAAAGATGGTGCCGTCATACCCCACCACCAGATTGTTGGTCAGCTCAATCATGCAGACCCCCATGTGCGGCTTATCCACGGAAAAACCGCGGCGCAGGGTTTCCTGGCGCAGATAGAGATTCGCCTCGATCAGCCACGGTTCACTGCCGATAGCGCAGACAGCGCTGTGGGGATCATGCCCTCCCGACTTGGGATGGATCGGGGCGAATTGAACCGCCCCCACTTTTACCGGATCAATGCCCGCGTCAAGCAGTGCATCAAGCATCGCCGGAAACTCGCGGTAGTTGTCACGG
>JBAVTM010000296.1:0-3122 GCA_049696195.1 Desulfuromonadaceae bacterium
ATGATCAACGCCGGGATGGAGTTCGACGATGCCAGCTTTACACCGCTCTACCGGCTGATAGTCGGCGAGCCGGGGCAGTCGCATGCGGTGGAGATCGCCCGCCGCTTCGGGATGCCGGAGCGGGTGATCGCCTTTGCACGCCGGATGCTCGGGAATGCCGGCAGCGAATTCGCCGGGCTGTTGACCGAACTGCGCCAGCGACGGAAGGAGTTCGAAGATCTGCGCAGATCTCTTGACGCGCGCCGGCGGGAGCTTGACGAGCGGAGCGCGGAACTTGACGCGCGGGCCGACCAGGTGCTCCAAATCCGCAAAGAGGCCGCCGAAAAGGGATGGAATGATGCCAAAGAGCTGATTTCCGACACGAGACGGCGTACGAACGCACTGCTTGACCAGTTGAAACGGGAAAAGCGGAGCGACATCGTCGACGAGCTGCATCAGGTCGAGACGGAGCTGACGGCGCAGCTCAAGCCGGGGGGCGCCCTGCCGGGTCTGGTGCCGCTGGAGTCGGTCAGGCAGGGTGACCCGGTCCATATCGGCTCATTGGGGTATGACGGTGTCGTGCTGTCCCTTGATCCCCGCCAGACCAAGGCACGGGTGAGGGCAGGGCGGATGGAGCTGGACGTCCCCCTGACGGATCTGTTCAGGCCCCGGGCCGCTGCGGAGCGGAGCGGTAAAAAACCCGCCGCCCGTTCCTGGAAGATGGATATTATCGAGAGTGAACAGCATGAGCTGAAGCTGATCGGGATGCGGGTGGAAGAGGCGCTGGCGGAGCTTGAGCCGTTCATCAACCACGCCCACGCCGCCGGTCTGCGGGAGGTACGGGTCATTCACGGGATGGGGAGCGGCCGGCTGCGGGATGCCGTACGGGAAGAGCTGGGGCGTCATCCGCTGGTGGAGGGATACCGGCCGGGTGAACCGCACGAGGGGCGCGATGGCGCCACGGTCGTGACGTTGAGGTCGTAAGCGCCTTTGCAGGTTATATCGAGCGTGGCAATATGCTCAATAATCGAACCGTCTTTTAATATCTCTGGTATGCTTGCACCGTAATTTGTCTGTGCAGCGACCGCCGTTTGGCCGCGATGGCTGGACGCTCGCATTAATGGATACTGGCCAGGGTATTCCGGAGGAGAATCTTCCAGGAATATTCGATCCCTGTTTTTCGACCAGGGATACATGCAATCAAAGATGGATGGGGCTTGGGCTCTCGATATGCCATGCCATCCAGAAAAGGCACGGCGGACATATTTTAGTGGAGTCCACGGTGGGGACCGGAACCAGGGCTACTTTGTATCTTCCGGCTTCCGTGAGATAAAAACAGTTAACACCCGGGGGGCGATTATTTTATGACACACGAAACGTACAAAATTCTTATAGTAGATGATGACGAGTTAAATCTAAAAATGTTTTCTCGTATACTGTCTTGTGACCAATATATTCTCTACACCGCCGTAAATGGAAAAGATGCTGTAGCGCTGGCTATGAAGGAGAACCCTGATATTGTTCTTCTCGATATGTTGATGCCGGAGCTTGGTGGAGTAGAGACCTGTCGTATTCTGAAGAACACCGAAGTGACAAGTAATATCCCGGTGATCATGCTGACTGGAGGCCTCGGCAAGGATGCCAAGTTACGGTGTCTCAGGGCTGGGGCCAATGATTTTCTTGAAAAACCGGTTGATGATGTCGAGCTTCAATTGCGGGTGAACAACCTGCTTGAGTTCAAGAGACATGCGGAAACGAAGAAGTGGAACGAAACGCTGGAGCATAGCAAGGCGACCCTCGAAGAGAAAAACCGGGAGCTTGAGGCGGCCCTGCGAGATAGATTCAGCTTTCAGAGTATTATCACCACCTCCCCGGTGATGAAGAAGGAGTTGAAATTAGCGGCCCGGGTCGCCGCCTCTCCCCAGACCACAGTCATCATTTATGGTGAAAGCGGCTGCGGCAAAGAGGTCCTTTCCCGCGCTATCCATTCCGCAGGAGGCGGCATGCCGGGAGATTTCGTTGCGATCAACTGCGCCGCCATTCCCGAGGCGCTGCTGGAAAGCGAGCTGTTCGGTCATGTGCGGGGCGCATTCACCGGCGCCGACCGCGAACGGGAAGGGAAATTCAGTCAGGCGCGCGGGGGCACCCTCCTGCTTGACGAGATCGGCGATATGCCGCTGGGACTGCAGGCCAAGCTGCTGCGGGTCCTCGAAGGGCGTACCTTCGAAAAGGTCGGTTCAAACGAGCCGATTCCGGTCAACTGTCGGGTCATTGTCGCCACCAACAAGGACCTCCCAAAAATGATCGCCGCAGGCCACTTCCGGGAAGACCTTTTCCACCGCATCAACATATTTCCGATCACCATACCGCCGCTTCGGGAACGGCATGAAGATATCCCGCTTCTCGTTGACCACTTCCTCGGTGTTTTTCGACAACATCAGGGAAAACCGCTTCCCGGCCTTTCGCAGAAAGCCCTCGAAGAACTGTTGTCTTACCGTTGGCCCGGCAACGTCCGGGAACTCCGCAACTGCCTGGAGCGCGCCGCCATCGTTTGTGACGGCCTGATCCAACCCGAGCACCTCATCATCTGCAACACCAAGGTTACCAGCAGCGGCGAGACGCATAGCGAAGCCGATCTGCCGGCCAGCGGCGCGATTACCTATAATTTTGTGTTTAACCCCGACATGGTTTCCATGGAAGCGGTCACCCGCCAGGTGCTTGATATCACTCTGGACTGGTGCCGGGGGAACAAGTCCCAGGCCGCTTCCCTCCTGGGTGTCAGCCGTAACAAGTTCTATCGCTGAAAAGGCGCCGAACATGGCGGCGTATTCCCGGAGATTGAGTTCCGTCATTCCATTCCTCCAGTGCATTGCTCCGTAATGGTACACCCGTACCCCCCAGAGACAGTTTCCATTCCTCCACGGTTACCGTATTCGCATAACACCCCGTAGTATGACCGTTTTCATGTTTGGCACGCATCCCGCTATATACAAGGTATAGGCAACCTGTTCCGTACCGGCCTGGTACATTGCCAGAAGGGTGCGACGTGATACGGGAAGCAAACGACTTATTAATGGCCGGCTGTCCTGACTTGCTGGAAATAATCAAGAAGAAAGGAGAATTAAAGTGTAAGCGAACGGGGA
>JBAVTM010000297.1:0-4082 GCA_049696195.1 Desulfuromonadaceae bacterium
GGCCATATCCGAAGTGACCGGGCAAAAAGAGCTGACAGGTCCGAAGCATGGGATCCATGGGGCCTTGGCCCTTCTCCAGAAAAAGCTCTCCTTTCTGCCGGATTACTCGTTTGGAAAACCGGCCGGGTTCAAGCAGCCCGGCGCGCCGGCACCTCGGGGAGACTCCCGTGCACAGAAATTAAAAGAGCATACATATGAGGTGAATTGGCTCGGCACCGGCGTTTCCGGGATCGTCGGCGGAGCGTTGACTCTGGGGCTGTCGTTACTTATCGGCTTACTGCTTAAAATGCAGAAACTAAGCCGCCTGAAACGTCGCTGAAACAGAGGGATAGACGTTGATTTACCGCACATCCTCCTTGACAGGACACAGGGGGCGTGGTATCTCAGCTACGTACTGCCTGACAAGGCTTATATGATAACTGAATATCGGATCACGGTGCCCGCACGGGCTTGATAGGGAAGAGGGGTGCAGTTCGGATGCAATGATTCCCCCGCGGACCCGCCGCTGTAAGCGATGACGAAAGGCATTATGCCACTGGTCGGCAGACCGGGAAGGCGCCTGGAGGATGAATCGCGAGCCAGAAGACCTGCCATCGATCCTTGCCGCTCAGCATTTCCCGGGGGACCGGGAGAGTGGAACGCGCGTAATGTGACTTTGAATACGAAAAGTCCGCATACTGCTTCGGCAGGTGCGGACTTTTTTTATTGCCCCACTCGGCCATGACCACATCACTATCAATACATGACAAAGGTGGACCGTTATGCACATCATGGAAGGTTTTTTGCCGCTAAAACATGCTATCGGCTGGAGCGCGGCTTCTGCGCCATTTGTCGCCTACGGACTCTACTCCATCAACAAACGCATCAAGGAAAAGCCGGAGCAGCGGATGCTGTTGGGGGTTGCGGCCGCCTTCACCTTTGTTCTCTCTGCATTGAAGATGCCGTCAGTCACCGGCAGTTGTTCCCACCCGACCGGCACCGGCCTGGGAGCGATACTGTTCGGACCGGCGGCAATGGCACCGATCGGCATGGTTGTCCTCCTGTTTCAGGCAATTTTGCTTGCCCATGGCGGCTTGACCACCCTGGGGGCCAACATCTTCTCCATGGCAATCGTGGGCCCGTTTGCGGCAGGCGCCATATACCACCTCGCCAAAACAGCAAAACTTCCCTTCGGCTATTCGATCTTCCTCGCGGCATCACTGGCGGATCTGCTTACCTACGTTACCACCTCGGCCCAGCTGGCTTTTGCCTTTCCCGACCCGGTCGGCGGGTTTGTCGCGTCCTTTGCCAAGTTTGCCGCTGTCTTTGCCGTAACCCAGATCCCGCTTGCGATCAGCGAGGGGTTGCTGACGGTGGTAGTAATGAATGCCCTGGTCCGCTTCAACGCTCCGGAGCTCCAGGACATGAAGGTCACTGCAGTACAGGAGGTGCAGACATGAAACGGCATCAGAACCTGTTGATGATGGCAGCCGTTGCCGTACTTGTAGCGGTCCCGCTGTGGATGGTGCAGAAACCGGCGCCGGGGCCCGATGGCAAAGAAGCGGCGATATTCCGGGGAGCCGATGATCAGGCCAAGGATGTCATCCGCACAATCGCCCCGGAATATCGGCCCTGGTTCAAACCTGTTATGGCGCCGCCCAGCGGTGAAATCGGTTCGCTGCTCTTTGCCCTTCAGGCTGCGCTGGGCGCCGGATTTATCGGCTATTATCTGGGAGTTTCGGTGACCCGTGCGAAAGTGCGCCGCGAAACCGGCAAGGAAGCCCGGTGCTGACCGAACAGTCGGCTTATTCAAACCGCTGGCGGCGTGTATCCCCCGTTGCCAAGGGGGTTTTTTCCCTCTGTGGCATGGTTGCCGCCTTTGCGGCAGGCTCAGCCCGGGCAGCCCTGCTGATAGCCCTTATCCTGGCGGCGGCGGCAATATTCGGTGCCGGCATTCCCGCCGTGCGCTATCTGCGGGTGGCAACTCCGGCGCTATTATTCCTGCTGGCAAGCGGACTGTCGCTTCTGATTTCACTTGATTTCGGCAGCTCAACCAGCGGTGTCTCACTTCACCTGGCCGAATCGGAATTTCCCCGTATTGCCCACGTCTGCAGCCGCTCGCTGGCCTGCTTGACCGCACTGCTCTTTCTTGCCTTGACCACCCCGCTCTCGGACATCATCTCTCTGCTGCGACGCTGCAGGCTGCCGGACACCCTGCTCGACCTGATGACCCTCTGCTACCGCACCCTCTTTGTGCTCTCCGAGTCGGTACACGAAACGATTACCGCCCAGTCTGCCCGTCTGGGATATGCCACGTTTGCCATCTCCCTCCGTTCGATCGGAGGACTGATCACCAACCTGATCGTGCAGGTCTGGCAGCGCAGCCAGGCGCTCCACCTGGCTGCCCAGGCACGCAACAACGACGGCGCGCTCCGCTTCCTTGAAAACAGCTATACCAACTCACGGCAGAGCATCTCTATCGCCGTTACTGCGGGCGCTCTGCTGGTTGTCTTGACCGTGATGCTGCCATGAGCGACTCTATACTTAAATTTGACGGCGTTTCCTACCGGTATCCTGACGGCACACGCGCCCTTGACAGCTGCTCCCTGACGATAGGCCGCGGCTCACGCACCGCCGTCCTCGGCGCCAACGGCGCCGGCAAGACGACCATGTTTCTTCATTTGAACGGCATCCTGCGCCCTTCTGCAGGACAGGTATACTGGAACGAAACACCGCTTGACTACAGCCGGGGCGGCATGCGGAAACTGCGCTCGCAGGTCGGGCTGGTGTTCCAGAACCCGGACAGCCAGCTTTTTTCAGCCAGCGTACGTGAGGATGTCTCGTTCGGACCTATGAATCTGCGGCTTGAGGAAGCTGTCGTGCGAAAGCGTGTGGAGGAGGCGCTGCTGGCGGTGGGGATGGCGGAGTCTGCCGATAAACCGGTACACAACCTGAGTTACGGCCAGAAAAAGCGGGTCTGCATCGCCGGAGTACTTGCGATGCAGCCGGAGGTAGTCGTACTGGATGAGCCGATGGCCGGCCTGGATGCCGCCATGCAGGAAGAGCTGACGGTCGTCCTCGAACGGCTGCACGCATCCGGCATGACGATTATCATTGCAACCCACGATCTCGATTTTGCCTACGGATGGGCGGACGAAGCCGTTGTGCTGCAGTCGGGACGGCTCCTTGCCCATGGCAAACCGGCAGAGATACTCCTGCAAGAGGACGTGCAGGACACGCTGGGCGCGACACCGCTGGTTGCAGAGATTATCAGTTCACTCTCCTTGATTGGTATCGATCTTCGTGATAAGGGATATCTACCACGCAGCAAGAGTGAACTGCTGAAAGCAATCACCGCACAAACCAGACGGGAGAACAAACCATGATCATCGTAACCGGAGGAGCAGGCCTGATCGGCAGCGCAGTGGTTCAGCAGTTGAACCGGCTTGGCAGGGAAGACATCCTGATCGTGGACCACCTGGGACACACCGACAAATGGCGTAACCTGTCACCGCTCCGCTTCCTGGATTACCTGGAAAAGGACACCTTCGAGCTGATGCTGGATGACGGTTCGCTGGCTCGACGCATGCCGGGGGGGCGCAGCCTGGAAGCGGTCATCCACCTGGGGGCCTGCTCTGCCACAACCGAGCCGGACGCCACCTATCTGATCAGAAACAACTTTGAATACTCCCGCAAGCTTGCCCTGACGGCACTGGCGGCCGACGCCCGCTTCATCTACGCTTCCAGCGCCGCTACATACGGAGACGGGGAAAACGGCTTTGTCGACGATGACAGCCAGCTGCCGCTGCTCCGGCCGATGAACATGTACGGCTACTCAAAGCAGCTTTTCGACCTCTGGGCACTGCGTCAGGGAGTGCTCGACAGAATTGTCGGCATCAAATACTTCAACGTCTACGGCCCCAATGAACAGCACAAAGGGGAAATGCGCTCGCTCGTCCTCAAGGCCTATGAGCAGATCGGCGCCACCGGGAAACTCAAACTGTTCAAGTCACATCGACCGGAATACGGCGACGGCGAACAGCTGCGGGACTTCGTCTACGTCAAGGACGCCGCGGCGATGACGCTCCATTTCCTCCGGAACA
>JBAVTM010000298.1:0-24515 GCA_049696195.1 Desulfuromonadaceae bacterium
GATGCGGCCCCGCACTGTTGCCGAATTCTCCGGACAGGAGCATCTGGTCGGGGAAGGGCGCATCCTGCGGCGCATGATTGAAACCGATTCCCTCGCGTCGCTGATACTCTGGGGCCCCCCCGGCTGCGGCAAAACGACGCTGGCCCACATCATCGCCGCCGAAACAAAATCTCATTTCATCTTCTTTTCCGCGATCCTCTCGGGGGTCAAGGAGATCCGCGAAACGTTCCGTGAAGCCGAGCGCTTTGCGGCCCGCGGCATCCGCACGATTCTGTTCATCGACGAGATCCACCGCTTTAATAAATCGCAGCAGGACGCGTTCCTCCCCTACATCGAAAAGGGGGTGGTCACCATAATCGGCGCGACAACCGAGAACCCCTCCTTCGAAGTCATCGCTCCCCTGCTGTCCCGCTGCCGTGTCCTGACGCTGCAGCAGCTTGAACCGGGCGAAGTGCGGGGCCTGCTGACGGAGGCCCTGACCGACTGCGAACGGGGTCTCGGGAGCTTTGCCCTTTCGGCAGCCGACGATGCCCTGGATTTTCTGGCCTCCCAGTCGGGGGGAGACGCCCGCATCGCGCTGAATACCCTGGAAGTCGCGGCCGGTCTTGCTTCGGCTCAGCCCGGCAATCGGGAAGAGAGTGGCACCATAACGCTCGAAATCGTCCAGGAGGCTCTGCAGAAAAAGGCGCTGCTGTACGACAAGGGGGGGGAGGAGCATTACAACGTCATTTCGGCCTTTATCAAGTCGCTCAGGGGGAGCGCCCCGGATGCGGCGCTGTACTGGCTGGCCCGCATGCTGGAAGCGGGGGAGGATCCGATTTTTATCCTCCGGCGCATGATGATCATGGCCTCAGAAGACATCGGCAACGCCGATCCGCGCGCCCTTCAGGTGGCCGTCTCGGCCCTGCAGGCGTTTCAGGTCATCGGCATGCCGGAAGGACGCATCATACTGGGGCAGGCGGTTACCTATCTGGCCACCGCCCCGAAATCCAACGCCTCGTATGTCGGCATCAACTCGGCTCTGGCTGAAGTCCGGAAAAGCGGCGCCCTGCCGGTTCCGCTGCACATCCGCAACGCCCCGACGAAATTGATGAAGGAACAGGGGTACGGCAAGGGATACCAGTATGCCCATGATTACGAAGACGGTTACTCCGGGCAGGAATGTCTGCCGGAGAGTCTGGCCGGGAGAAAGTTTTATGAGCCGGCGGGGCATGGCTATGAAAAGAGCATCCTCGAGCGGATGGAGTGGTTGAAAAACAGGAAGGCATAAGGCATCATGTCTCCATAAAAGCGCTTTCCCAATAAAAAACGTAATCCCAATAGTGGGGAGGTTTTACCTTGAAACGACTTGCAATTCTGACCAGCGGCGGTGACTGCTCCGGCATGAATGCCACCATCCGCGCCGCCGCCCGAACCGCCATCGCCAATGACATCGAGATGATCGGGTATCGTAAGGGGTATGCCGGTCTCCTCAAAAACGATTTCATCATTCTCACCACCCAGGCTGTCTCGGGAACCATGCAACGGGGCGGAACCTTTCTGCAGTCGGCCCGTTCGACGGAATTCCGCACCGAAGAGGGGCGCATGAAGGCGCTGGACAACCTGCTCAGAGAAAAGGTGGAAGGGTTGATCGTGATCGGCGGCGACGGCTCTTTGAGCGGCGCCCTGGCGCTGGAGAAGATGGGTTTCCCGGTGATCGGCATCCCGGCCAGCATCGATAACGACATCGCCTGCACCGACATGGCGCTGGGAGTTGATACCGCACTCAACAACATCATTTATGCCGTGGACTGCATCAAAGACACCGCCAGTTCCCACGACCGGGCCTTTATTGTTGAAGTCATGGGGCGCAATTCCGGCTATCTGGCATCGACCGCCGCGATCGCATCCGGGGCCGAGTTTGCGATTGTGCCGGAGGTTGAACTCGATCTTAATGAAATGTGCCACCAGTTGCGCCAACGGTATGATGAGGGGCGGACAAACGCCCTGATCATCATGGCAGAGGGGGCGGGGCACGCACAGGAGGTTGCCGACGGCATCAAAAACGCCATCGGTTTTGAAACCCGCGTAACGGTACTGGGGCATTATCAGCGGGGCGGGGCGCCATCGGTCTTCGACCGCCTGCTGGGGAGCCGCTTCGGCATGAAGGCGGTGGAACTGCTCCTCTCCGGCACCAAAGGGGTCATGGTCGGGCTTTCGGCAAATTCGCTCACCACCACGCCGCTGGAGATGGTCGTCCAGGGCGGGCAGAAGAAACTGAACGGTGATCTGCTGCATATGGCAGAGATTCTCGGCATATGATGCGCACCGGCTCACGCTTCCATAAGAAACGCTCGGTCAAAAGCGGCCTTCCCCCCGGTACTCTGGTCCATATCGGGAACAAGTCGGACCGGTCGGTCCGGATCTCCGTCATCAGCTATTCCCCGGACCGCATCGAGGAGCGTCAATTCGAGCAGATCGACCAGTATCTGCAGAACCCGATCGCCGGCGATGTTGTGTGGGTTGATGTCGAAGGGGTACATGACGTCGAACTGATCCGCGCCCTGGGGGAAAAGCATGCATTTCACCCCCTGGTGCTGGAAGATATCGTCAATACCGTACAGCGCCCCAAGATCGAGGATTACGGCGATTACCTCTTCATCGTGCTGAAGATGCTGCACCCGGCCGAGGGGGGGAACTTCAGTTCGGAACAGCTCAGCATTATTCTCGGCCCCGATTATCTGTTCACGTTCCAGGAAGGGATCAAGGGGGATGCCTTCGACCCGGTCCGTGATCGTATCCGGAACGGCAAAGGGAAAATACGGAGCATGGGGGCGGATTAACTGGCCTACTCCCTGATCGATGCCATCGTTGACGGCTATTTCAGTATTCTCGAAGAGTTTGGCGAGCGGATTGTCGATGTCGAGGAAGAGCTGACTCTTGCAGCCGACCAGAAGTCCCTCCACCTGATCAACGGCATGAAAAAGGAGATCATCTACCTGCGCAAGACCGTCTGGCCGCTGCGCGAGGCGATCTCTTTTCTGGAGCGGGGCGACAGCCGCCTGCTGCAGGATGCCACCCGCGTCTATTTTCGTGATGTCTACGACCACACCGTACAGGTGATCGATACCGTCGAGACCTACCGCGACCTGCTCTCCGGCATGCTGGACCTCTACCTTTCCAGCATCAGCAACCGCACCAACGAGGTGATGAAGTTCCTGACCGTCATCGGCACGATCTTTATGCCGCTGACCTTTCTCGTCGGGGTCTACGGCATGAACTTCAAATATTTCCCGGAGCTGGAGTGGAAGAACGGCTATTTCGTTCTCTGGGGGCTGATGGTTGGGATGGCGCTGCTGATGGTGGCATATTTCAGAAAGAGACACTGGCTGTAGGGAACGCCAACCCCCCTCAGTCCCCCCTTATCAGGGGGGAAGCTTTCAGCCTCCCTTGATAAGGGGAGGTTTGGAGGGGTTGATACTAAACGACAGTGTAACAGGATGGAAAACCATGACACGACTTGTACTCAAATGGGCGCTCAATTCCTTTGCCCTCTTCTTCGTCATGAAGCTGGTTCCCGGTATCCGGATTGACCGCTTTCAAGACCTGCTGCTGGCAACACTGGTCATCGCCCTGCTGAACGTTTTTCTGAAACCGATCATTGTTCTCCTGACCCTCCCGGTCACCGTGATGACCCTCGGCCTGTTTACCTTCGTAATCAATGCCCTGATATTCTATCTGGCAGCGCATCTGGTGCCGGGATTGCACGTCACCGGTTTCGGCACCGCTTTTGTCGCCGCATTCCTCTTCAGCCTCTTCAGTTTCGTGCTGAACATGCTGTTTGGAGCAAAGCAGTGAATTTCTTCCGCCACTATGATGTTCCCGGTTTCAGCTCCATCCAATGCACTCCATGACCCCCCCTGACATCGCACTTGTTTCCCGCGTGGAACGCACGGTCCGCCGGAATCGCCTCTTCAGGCCGGGTGACACTCTGGTCGTGGCGCTCTCCGGAGGGGCTGACTCCACTTTCCTGCTGGACCTGCTGACGCGACTCCCCGACTACAACCTCCGCCTGGTCGCTGCCCATCTGAACCACTGTCTGCGGGGCGCCGAATCGGATGCCGACGAGGAATTCTGCCGGGAGACGGCGTCCCGCCATGCGGTCCCGTTCGAATCCAGGCGCATCGACGTTAAGATGCTGGCCTCGGACAATCAGCTGAACCTCGAGGATGCCGGACGGCGGGCCCGGATAGAATTTCTCGATGAAATCCGCGGTATGTACGGGGCGGCGGCGGTTGTGCTTGCCCATCATGCCGATGATCAGGCGGAAACCGTGCTGATGCGTCTCCTGCGCGGCTCCGGGATGACCGGATTGTCGGGAATGTCATACCGGAATGCCCGCGGCTATGTTCGGCCGCTGCTCGATATATCCCGTTCCGAAATCGAGCGGTACCTCCGCCGGTGCGGCCTGGAGTGGCGCGAAGATGCCAGCAACTCCGACACGGCATACCTGCGTAATCGTATCCGCCACGAACTGCTGCCGCTTCTGGAAGAGTACAATCCCGCCATCCGCATGCGTCTTGCGGCAACGGCGTCAGTTCTCGGCGGTGATGAAGCGCTGCTGAATGAACTGACAGAGCGGACCTTTGCCGAAACGTGCCGGATCGGGGAGGGGAGGGTCGTCTGCGGCGTCGGGCAGCTCCGCGCACTCAACCCCGCCCTGCGGCGAAGGGTTCTGCGCCACGCCTTCAAGCAGCTGGCCGGCACGCTGGAGGGGGTGAGCCTGCGCCATATCGATGCGATCTGCGACCTGGTTGATTCCGCCCGCCCCAACTCACGACTGCCGCTCCCGCAAGGGGTTGCGGCGGTGCGGGAATATGAGACTCTGCTGCTGCTGCCCGCGGGGGTGGATGTGGGCGTACATGCCGGCGGCGCCGAATCCGGGCTTCTGATAACGGAGCCGGGCTGCTATCAACTTCCCTCCGGCGGTTCCCTGTCTGTTGAAATATCCGCTGCGGCGGTTTTTCCGCCGGATTCCGGCACCGCGTATTTTGATCTCGCCAGGACCCCGTTCCCCTGGCTGGTCCGCACGTTCCGTCCCGGCGACCGCATGACGCCGTTCGGCATGAGCGGCAGAAAAAAGGTCAAGGATATCTTTATCGACCGGAAGGTTCCGTCCTCCGAGCGGCGGCGTATTCCACTGTTGTGGCAGGGGGAAGATCTGCTCTGGGTTGCCGGGGTATGCTCTTCCGAATTATGCCGACTTGATTCATCTTCTGACGCAACGGTCAGGGTGATATGGCGAGCATGATGACGAAGCTGAAAACCAGATTTTCCTCGCCCCGCGCGATCACCGGCCTGCATGTGTTCCTGGTCGTGTTGTTGGGCCTGGTCTGCTATTATAACTCGTTTTCCGTCCCCTTCATGTTTGACGATATCTCCGCCATTGTTAAGAATCCGGACATTACCGGCGGCAGGAATCTGTGGGATATCCTGCTTCATGGCGGCCCGCGTCGCATCGCCGATTTCAGCTTTGCCGTCAATTATCGGTTCCATGCGCTGCAGGTAGCCGGTTATCATGTCATCAATCTTGCCATCCACCTGTCGGCAGCCGTTGTGCTCTACTTCCTGACTGCTGCTCTGCTTGATGCCCTTGAACTCACGTATCCCTCCCGCGTACCGGAAGCCAACACCTTCGTAACGGTTCGTGAGCGGTTTATACCGCTGGCCACGGCCCTGGTGTTTGTCTGTCATCCGCTCCAGACCCAGGCGGTAACATACCTCGTCCAGCGGCATACCTCACTGGCGACGCTTTTTTATCTGCTCGCGCTGCTGGCCTACGTCAAGGGACGCATAACTCTTGAACAGCATGGACTTGAACGCGGTGTGCTGCGGTGGGGGCTGCTCTTGTCAGCCATGGCGCTGCTGGCCTTTCATACCAAACAAATATCGTTCAGCATGCCGCTCATGATGGTCATGCTTGAACTCGGCCTGTTCCGCGGGCGTCTGTTCAAGCGCTACCTGATCATAGCCGCCGTGACCGGAGTGCTGCTGCTCCTGGCCATGTTCCTGCCGGCGATGCTGAACGGCTCCCTTGCCGATATCATGTTCGATCTCCGCCGCACAACCTCCGAAGATCTCTATTTCTCGCGGACTTCCTACTTCCTGACCCAGACGCGCGTAATCGTGACCTACCTGCGTCTGCTCGTCCTGCCTGTACAGCAGAACCTGGACTACGACTACCCGATATTCTCTTCACTGCAGAATATTGAGGTGATTGCCTCAATGGCATTGCATGGTCTATTGCTGACAGCGGCGTACGTACTTTATCGCCGTTCACAGCATCAGCTGACCGTCACAGACCGTCAGAGCGGCCTCGCTCTGCGGCTGATCGCACTCGGAATCGCCTGGTTCTATATAGCGCTGATCATTGAGTCGAGTTTCATACCGATTACCGACGTCATCATGGAACACCGGGTATATCTTCCTTCTGCAGGATTTTGTATCGCCCTGGCGGCCTTTGTCATGCTGATCAGCAGGAAGCTTCACAGCGGTGTGCGCTGCCGGTGGCTGGCACTGGCTGCGGTATGCCTGCTCTTCGCAACATTGACAATTGCGCGCAACCGGTTATGGAACGACGAAGTACGCTTCTGGCTGGATGCCGCCGCCAAGTCGCCCCGCAAAGGTCGGGTACACTCGAATCTCGGTCTGGCATACCTGAGGCAGAACAGATTTGAGATGGCGTTGCGGCTCTTCGTTGACGCTATAAAGCTTGATCCGACGTTAAATAGTGCCTGGATGTCGCTTGGTAGTTCCTTGCAGGGGATGAATCTGTATCAGGGCAGATTCACTTCCGGCATGGAATACCTGACTCCGGGGGGAGAGATTGATTTCAGGTGGTATCGCCAATTCAACAGCTCCGAGTTCAATAATATGGGACTAGCCTGCGAGTTCGTCGGGCAGCCGGAAGAGGCGCTCAATTGGTATATTCAGTCGGTAAACATGAACCCGGACTTCGATCTGGCATGGTTCAATCTGGGCCTGCTATCGGCCCGGCTCGGCAATTACCCGCAGAGAGACAAGGCTCTCTCGAAATTGCATGCTCTTAACCCCGCCCTTGCGAATAAACTGACCGGTGACATTCGGCCGGATCGCTCCGTTAGATAGGGTTCAGGAAACAGATTGTTGATGGTGTTGAAATCAATTTCAAGGGAGGTTCTGATGAGCAAGAAGATCGGCATCCTTACCGGCGGCGGCGACTGCCCCGGCCTGAACGCCGTCATCCGCGGCGTGGTCAAGAGCGCCATCATCCGGCATGGCTGGGAGGTGATCGGCATCGAGGACGGTTTCGACGGTCTGCTGGATCTCAGCAAATGCCGGCCGCTGACCCTGGAGAGCGTCCGCGGGATCCTGCCCCGAGGCGGCACCATCCTGGGCACCACCAACCGCGGCAACCCCTTTTCCTATCCGATGGAGCAGAACGGCACGATCGTTTCCGTCGATCTGTCCGGCATGGTCGTTGAGAATGTCCGCACGCTGGGACTCGACGCGCTGATTACCGTAGGGGGCGAAGGCTCGCTCAAGATCGCCCTGGAGCTGTCCAGGAAGGGGGTGCCGGTGGTGGGGGTGCCCAAAACCATCGATAACGACCTGCGCGGCACCGACTTCACCTTCGGCTATAATACCGCCCTGGAGACCGCCACCGATGCGCTGGATAAGCTGCACACCACCGCCGAGAGCCACCACCGGGTGATGATCCTGGAGGTGATGGGACGCTATGCGGGGTGGATCGCCCTGGAGTCGGGCATCGCCGGCGGGGCCGACGTGATCCTGATCCCGGAGATTCCCTTCGATATCGGGAGCATCTGTGCGGCGATCAAGAAGCGTTCCGGAAGGGGAAGCCGTTTCAGCATCATCGTGGCTGCCGAGGGGGCCTTCCCCGCCGGCGGCGACCGGGTTGTGGCCAAGGCGGCGGACGAGCGCAACGCCATCGAGCGGCTGGGGGGCATCGGCCAGTACGTGGCGAAACAGATCGAGCAGTGCCTGGAGATGGACGTCCGCGTTACCGTGCTCGGCCACCTGCAGCGCGGCGGTTCACCCACCACCTTCGACCGGGCCCTCGGGAGCCGGTACGGCACCAAGGCGGTGGCGATGGTCGCCGCCGGGGAGTTCGGCCTGATGGCCTGCCTGCGGGGGAGAAGCATCGGCACGGTCTCCATAGAGGACGCCACCCGCGACCTGAATCTGGTTGATCCGGAGGGTGAAATCGTGCAAACTGCCGAGGATCTCGGCATCATGCTGGGGCGCTGAAAGACTGAAAACCACCCCCCCTCAATCCCCCTTTAGGCCCCAGAGGGTCCTTATCAGGAGGGAAGCTTTTAAAGTCTCCCCTGATAAAGGGAGATTTAGAGGGGGTTAGACTACGAAGGAATCCGATGAGAACGATCTTTATTTCCGTAATCCTGCTGCTTTGCCTCTCTACCATTTCCCATGCGGCCCGATTCGACACCTCGTTTGCTTTTTCCACGCTCGAGACCCCCCACTTCTCCATCCATTTTCACCAGGGTCTGGAAGAGGTCGCCCGGAAGGCTGCGCTCTTCGCCGAGGAGGCGCATGACAAACTGTCCAGGGACTTTACCTGGCAGATGAGCCAAAAAACCGAGATGGTGCTGATAGACAACAGCGACTTCACCAACGGTTTTGCCACGGCGCTTCCGTACAATACCATGTACATTCTGGTGGTCCCGCCGACTCTCGCGTCGACTCTCGGTGAGTACGACGACTGGCTGAAGGTTCTGATCACCCATGAGTATGCCCATATCGTTACCCTCGATCCGGTGCGGGGGTACTGGAAGGTCATGCGGACGATCTTCGGCAAGCCGCTTCCCGGGGTGGACCCGCTCTCCGGACTGCTCTTTCTGGTTACGACGCAGCCCAACATTTTTATGCCGCGCTGGTGGCACGAAGGGGTGGCTACCTGGGCGGAAACCGAATACACCGGGGAAGGGCGCGGCAGAAGCAGCTTCTACGACATGATCTTCCGCATGGCGGTCGCCGGTGACAATCTTCCCACCATTGCCCAGATGAACGGCGATGTCCCGGAGTGGCCCGCCGGCAGTCTTCCGTACATATACGGCTACCGGCTGCAGCAGTACATCGCCGATACCTACGAAAAAGATGCCCTCGGGAAACTGACCTTCGCCCACGCGGGGCGCTTTCCGTACTTCATCAACACGCCGCCGCAGGAGCTGTTCGGCGAGAAGAGTTATCGCGACCTCTATGACGACATGATCGTCGCGCTCAAGCGAGAAGAGTCCCGGCGCATCACGATTCTCTCCACGGCTCCTTTCACACCGCTGCAGACGGTCTCGAACCGGGGGGAAGAGCTGACCAACCCGAGGTTCTCTCCCGACGGGAATCGTATCGCGTTCACCAGGCGCGATCCCCGCGACCACACCATGACCGTCGTCACGGACAGGAGCGGGAACCGCGTTATTGCCGAATTCCGTCGCACCTATTCGGACGGGAGCATCTGCTGGTCCCCCGACGGCGCGAGCCTCTACTTCACCCAGGCCGAGATCAACAACGGCTTCAATACCTATCAGGATCTCTATGCGTACGATTTCGCCGGTGACTCGGTTACCCGCCTGACGGTCGGTCAGCGCCTGGGAGACGTGGACCTCTCCCCCGACGGCAGGCTCTTCGCCGCGGTTGTCAGCGCCCGGGGGAGTCAAAACCTGGCGCTGATCGAAAAGAGCAGTCCGGAGAAGAAGCCGGCACTCCGGCCGGTTACCGATTACGCCCGGCAGCGGGTCTCCTCACCGCGCTGGTCGCCGGATGGCACGATGATCTCCTATGCGCTCACCGACAACGCCGGCCAGACCTCGATCCACCTCTACGATGTATCTCCCGGCAGGGATCGCACGCTTTTCAGCGTGAACCACACCGCGGCCTACCCGGTCTGGTCCCGGGACGGCTCTTTCCTGATCTACGTCTCCGATGAGACCGGGGTCTTCAATCTCTTTGCCTATGACCTGAAAGAGGGGAAAAGCCATCAGGTGAGCCATCTGCTCGGAGGCGCGCTGCAGCCCGATCTCTCGCCCGACGGCTCGGCGATCATCTTCTCAAGCTACGACTCGCACGGCTTCAGCATCGCGGAGATGTCGCTCGACCGGGGAAAATGGCTGCTCGAACGCGGTCCCTCGCTGCCGACAACCCGGAACGCGTCGCTTCAGGCTGACAGTGGCGCCGGCACGGACACGTCTTCGGCACTAACGACTACATCTCCCTATCGTTCCTTGAACACCGTCTTCCCCACATTCTGGCTGCCGAGAATTTCCGGTGACGGCTCGGACGAATCGGTCTTCGGGGTGTTCACCGCGGGCGCTGACGTGCTCGGTTACCACAGCTACTCGCTCACCGCCGACTACAGTTCAGGCAGGAAGCGCGGTTATTTCGGCCTGAACTATCAAAACGATTACTTCTATCCGACCATTTTCCTGAAGGCCCATGTCGAGCCGCTTCTCTACGCGAATCTGCTGCAGCGGGGCGATTATTACGAATTGAACCGGGGGCTCACCCTCGGGGCATCGTTCCCGATCAATGGACTGGAATCCCGCTACAGCATCAACGCGGGGTACCAGCTGCGTGACCAGAAAGCGCTGGACAGCCTGGACAGCAGCGGCAGGTTCAACGGGGTTTCAGTCTTTCAGGGGCGGCACGACAACCTGTTCACCGGCATAAGCTTTGACAATGTCCTCAGGTACCCTTATTCGGTCAGCTCCGAGGAGGGGCGGCGGATCTCCCTGCTCTACCGGCGCTTTGGCCGGGAACTCGGCAACGAACAGGATTCTTCGGAAGTCAGCGCGCAGTATCAGGAGTTTCTTCGACTGCCGTTTGCTGCGGAAAAACATCACGTGCTCTATCTCCGGCTTGCCGGTGCTCTGGCCGACGGCAACTCGAAGTACGCGCAGAGCTCCTTCCAGATCGGCGGAATCCCTTCCGATCTGAATCCGTATCCGCTGCGCGGCTATCCGGCACGCTCGGTAACCGGAAAATATATCGCCACGGGGACGCTCGAATATCGGGCCCCGCTCTTCTATCCTATGCGCGGGCCCGGCACCTTGCCCGCCTTCGCGGAAAAGGTGCATGCTGCGTTTTTTGTCGATGCCGGCGAAGTATGGGACAGCAGTTCCCCGTTCAGCGGCAGCAATATCAAGGTCGGCGCGGGTGTGGAGGCACGCATGGACGTGACGCTGGGGTACTGGCTGAAGGTGACCCCCGCCCTCGGTGTTGCCCGCGGATTATCCCCGGGTGGAGAAAGCCAGGTTTACCTGACCGTGTACGTAGATCTGTGAGCCTGAATCAGCGGCAGGGTGCTCAGCTGAAAAAGCACCCCCCATACGGCGGTATTCCGCAATTCAGCTTGTCAACATCCCCCCCGGTATGGTAGCGTCACAAAATTTTCAACGTCGTACCACACATTCATTCGGAGGTTTACCTTGAACCAGTTTTACAAGAATCTCTCACTCTGGCTGGTCATCAGCCTGATGATGATCCTGCTTTTCAACATGTTCAACAAGCCGCACCCGACCGCAGAAAAGCTTAATTTCAGCGACTTCATGACCCAGATCGAAGCCGGAAAGATCACTTCTGTCGTCATTCAGGGGAACGAAATTTCCGGCAAATTTGAAGGGAAGGACGGCAAGGAGTTCCACACCTACAAACCGTATTCCGATGCCGACCTGACCAAGAAGCTGTTGGAGAAGAAGGTTACGATCAACGCCAAACCGGAAGAGGAAAAGTTTTCCTGGTTTTCTATCTTTATCTCCTGGTTCCCGCTGATTCTGCTGGTCGGCGTCTGGATCTTCTTCATGCGCCAGATGCAGATGGGGGGAGGGAAGGCGATGTCGTTCGGCAAGAGCCGCGCCAAACTCTTGACCGAATCACAGGGGAAGATCACCTTTGAAGATGTCGCCGGTATTGAAGAGGCCAAGGAAGAGCTGGAAGAGATTATCGCCTTCCTGAAAGAGCCGAAGAAGTTCACCGCGCTCGGCGGGAAAATCCCCAAAGGGGTGCTGCTGGTGGGCCCTCCGGGGACCGGTAAAACCCTGTTGGCCCGCGCCGTTGCCGGTGAAGCGGGAGTTCCGTTTTTTTCGATATCCGGATCGGATTTTGTCGAGATGTTTGTCGGCGTCGGAGCCAGTCGTGTACGCGACCTCTTTTTGCAGGGAAAAAAGAGCGCACCCTGCATCATCTTCATCGATGAAATCGATGCGGTCGGCCGCCACCGCGGCGCCGGCATGGGGGGAGGGCACGACGAACGTGAACAGACCCTCAACCAACTGCTGGTGGAGATGGATGGTTTTGAGTCCAATGAAGGGGTAATCCTGATTGCCGCCACCAACCGCCCCGACGTTCTTGATCCGGCCCTGCTCCGCCCCGGCCGTTTTGACCGTCAGGTCGTTGTGCCGCGCCCTGATGTCAAGGGGCGCGAAATGATCCTGAAGGTACACGCCAAAAAGGTGCCGCTCTCCCCGGAAGTAGACCTGGCGCTTATCGCCCGCGGCACTCCCGGTTTTTCCGGCGCCGACCTGGCCAACCTGGTCAATGAAGCGGCCCTGCTCGCGGCCCGCCTGAACAAGACCGTCGCCGAGCCGAGTGATTTCGACAGCGCCAAGGACAAGGTCCTGATGGGGGTTGAACGACGCAGCATGGTGATCTCCGATGAGGAGAAAAAGAGCACCGCCTACCACGAAGCCGGCCACACCCTTGTGGCGAAGATGGTCCCCGGCACCGACCCGATTCACAAGGTTTCCATTATTCCCCGCGGCCGGGCGTTGGGAGTCACGATGCAGCTCCCGATCGAGGACAAGCACAGCTATTCCCGCGAATCGCTGCTGGCGCGCATTGCCGTCCTGATGGGAGGGCGCGCCGCCGAAAATCTGATCTTCAACACCTTCACCACCGGTGCCGGCAACGACATTGAGCGCGCTACCGATATGGCCCGCAAGATGGTCTGTGAGTGGGGCATGAGCGACAAGATGGGGCCGCTCTCCTTCGGCAAGAAGGATGAGTCGATCTTCCTCGGTCGTGAAATGGCGATGCACAAGAATTTCAGCGAAAAGACCGCCGAGCATATCGATGACGAGATCAAGCGCATCGTTGATGAATCCTACGAGCGCGCGCTCGGGCTGTTGCGCGACAACCTCCAGAAACTCCATGACCTGTCCGCATTGCTGATCGAGAAGGAAAATCTGACCGGCGACCAGGTCGATGAAATTATCGCGACCGGCACGTTGATCTCCCCGGAACCGGTCCCGTCGCAACCGGCCGAAGCTGTTGAACCTGCAAAACCTGCAGAAGCGACAGCGGTACCGGCCGCTGTAGAAGAGTAGCCGTGGCCCGCTTTGCCCCTCGATTGCTGGTGCTGCCGACTCCCGAGCATGCTGCGTGTGAATTGCAGAGGATCGGAGTAGACAGCTACGGCATCTCTGAAATGGTTCCCAAGATGCGGACGCTCTGTATCGGGCTCTCCCGTCTGAAGTGCCGACAGGCAAATGTTCTCAAACAGGAGCTGCTGTCACTGGGGGGAGATGCTGCCGTTGCCAGGGGTACGGTCGCCTGCAGCATCGACAGTACGGATTGCGTGCTGATCGGGACAGCCAAACAGCTCACCCGGCTTTGCCGGAAGCTCACGGCACAGCCGTTCGCTTTGCCGGAGCTGGGGGTGGAACTGGAGTCGCTGCTGGCGGGAATCGACACGGTACCGGCTGCATGGAAAACGTCGCGCCGCACGTTATCACTCCGGCGCCCGTTGATTATGGGAATCCTCAATCTGACCCCGGACTCTTTTTCTGATGGAGGATGCAGCCTGGATGCTGACCGTGCGTTTGAAAAAGCCCTGCGGATGGAAGCGGAAGGCGCCGATATTATCGACGTCGGCGGCGAAAGTACCCGCCCCGGAGCAGCGCCGGTACCGGCGGACGAAGAATCGGCCAGGATCATTCCGGTTATAGAGCGGCTTGCCGGCAGGCTGAAATGTGCCCTCTCGGTCGATACCTGGAAAAGCGCAGTCGCTGGCAGAGCGCTTTCTGCGGGCGTTGAAATCATCAACGACATCAGCGGCTTCAACTTCGATCCGCAGATGGCCGGATTGGCAGCCGCGAGCGGAGCCGGCGTCGTGCTGATGCACACCAGGGGGACGCCGGAGAACATGCAGCACTATACCGACTATGATGATCTGATGGCGGAAATTACCGCCGGTCTTCAAGCCTGCATTGGGCAAGCCCGGGAAGCCGGAGTTTCCGATGACTGTATTGCAGTCGACCCCGGCATCGGCTTTGGCAAGGGTGCCGCAGGCAATCTGGAACTGTTGCGGCGGCTTGCGGAATTGTCGAGTTTCGGCCTGCCGATCCTGACCGGGCCGTCACGCAAGTCATTCATAGGTACCGTTCTGGGGAGAGAACAGACGGATGACCGCCTCTTCGGCACCGCGGCGGCGGTAGCTCTATCCGTATCCCATGGCGCTTCTATCCTGCGTGTGCACGATGTCCGGGCCATGCGTGACGTTGCCGATATGGCGCATGCCGTCATGCACAGCTGAATGGTGGCGAACGCCGGTTTCAAAGGGGAAGTATGGCTTCAGTTTTCGACAGCGTCACCCTGCCTGGACTACTCGACAAGCTTCTTGTTGCCGGTCTGGTGTACGGTTGTACGCTGATCTTCAAAAGGGAGGCCGCGCTTCGCCTGCTTGCCGTTCTGACCGCCCTGTTTGCCGCAGAGTTCGGCGCAAAAACCCTCGGACTCACCGCAACCGCCTCTTTTTTTCATCTGCTCCTTTCCTCAGCGCCGGTCATCCTGGCAATCATCTTCCAGAGTGATATAAAACGCGCCCTTTTTTCATTCTGGAAACGCCATAAGTCGGGTGAAGGTGAAAATCTCGACGTGACCACGACGGTCGATGAACTGTCAAAAGGGGTACACGAACTGGCCGAACGAAGGATCGGCGCATTGATCGTTATCATCCGCCAGATGTCGATCGATCATCTGGTCCAGATCGGCACCGAGATCGACGCCAAGGTGACCAGCGAACTGCTCAACTCGATCTTTCTCCCCTATTCACCGATTCATGACGGCGCGGTTATCATCCAACGGGAAAAAATCACCTCGGCCGGCTGCATTCTTCCGCTTTCCTTGAACCCGGACATTGCCAAAAGCTTTGGAACCCGCCACCGGGCTGCGCTTGGCATATCAGAACAGACCGACGTTCTGGTTCTGGTCGTCTCGGAGGAGACCGGAAAGATATCAATCGTTCATGAAGGGAAGATTACCTACGATGCCGATCCGGCCGAGATTCGCCGTCTTTCGCGCAAGGCGATCGAAGGGCGGCGGGCGCCACGGGTTACAGCCACACCGGAGCACTGACCTTTACATCAGGAGATGCGTACAAATGAAAAAACTGTTCGGAACGGACGGCGTCCGCGGCGTTGCCAATGTGTATCCAATGACGACCGAGATGGCGATGCAGCTTGGACGGGCCGCAGCCTATATCTTCAAGGGGGGGAGTAAGCGCCGCCACCGTATCGTGATCGGTAAAGACACCCGCCTCTCCGGCTATATGCTCGAAAACGCCCTGGTAGCCGGCATCTGCTCCATGGGGGTCGATGTTCTGCAGGTAGGGCCGTTGCCGACCCCCGGTATCGCCAACATCACGTCATCGATGCGTGCCGATGCCGGAGTCGTGATCTCCGCATCGCACAACGCCTTTCAGGACAACGGCATAAAGTTCTTCTCGGCCGACGGCTTCAAGCTGCCGGACGAGCTGGAGATGAAGATTGAAAAACTGATCGAGTCGAAGAAAATCGACGCCCTCCGGCCGACCGCGACCGAAGTCGGCAAGGCGTACCGCATCGAAGATGCAGCGGGGCGCTATATCGTCTTTCTCAAGAATACCTTTCCTCAGGAAATGGACCTTTCCGGGCTGAAGATTGTTCTCGATTGCGCCAACGGCGCCGCCTACAAGGTTGCACCGGCCGTGTTTGAAGAATTGGGGGCCGAAGTGATCCCGTACGGGGTTGCGCCAAACGGGACCAATATCAATGCCGGGTGCGGCTCAACCTGTCCGTCCGTTATCAGTGAAGCGGTCAAGCTGCATCGCGCCGATATCGGCATCGCTCTCGACGGAGATGCCGATCGCGTGATCGTCTGCGACGAATTCGGCAATGAAGTCGATGGTGATCACATCATGGCTATCTGCGCCAGCGACATGCTAAAGCGCAAGCTGCTCAAGAAGAAAACCCTCGTGGCGACCGTCATGAGCAATATGGGGCTCGATATTGCGCTGCGCAAATGCGGCGGTAAAATAATCAAGACCGATGTCGGCGACCGGTATGTCGTCGAGGCGATGCGCGCGGGGGGGTACAATCTGGGAGGGGAACAGTCCGGGCATATGATCTTCCTGGACTACAACACGACCGGCGACGGGATACTGTCCGCCCTGCAGCTTCTGGCTGTCATGCGCCGGGAGGAAAAGACGCTTTCCGAACTGGCCGAGATCATGATTCCGCTACCGCAGGTACTCTGCAATACGCGTGTCCGGGAGAAGGTCGACATCTACTCCCTGGGTGATGTTGCCGCCAAGATCAGGAATGTCGAAGGAAAGCTTGGAGACCAGGGTCGGGTGCTGATCCGCTATTCCGGCACCGAGCCGCTGCTCAGGGTCATGATCGAGGGGCAGGACAAGTACGAAATCACTTCGTGGGCCAATGAAATCTGTGATCTGGTGAAGAAACATATCGGAGAGAAATAATGGCAAAACTGGGACTTAACGTTGATCATATCGCCACCGTCCGCCAGGCGCGCGGCGGAGTTGAGCCGGATCCGGTGACGGCAGCCGCGATCGGCGAGATGGCCGGAGCCGAAGGAATAACCATCCACCTGCGTGAGGACCGCCGCCACATTCAGGACCGGGATCTGGAAATACTGCGGCGCACCGTAAAGAGCAAACTCAATCTTGAGATGGCCGCCACCCAGGAAATGGTCCGCATCGCCCTGCGCATCAAGCCCGAGCAGGTGACGCTGGTGCCGGAAAAGCGGCAGGAACTGACGACTGAGGGGGGCCTCGACGTTTTTGTCAATCTCAAGCTGATTACCGATACGATCAAGCGGCTGAAGGATGGCGGCATAGTTGTCAGCCTGTTTATCGATCCCAACCAGGAGCAGATCAAGGCGGCCAAAAAATCCGATACCGATTATATCGAAATCCACACCGGTGCCTATGCCGATGCGCTCACCTGGGGGGAGCAGCAGCATGAACTGGAGCATATCGATACGGCCATCAAACTGGCCCGCAAGGTCGGCTTGGGGGTCAATGCCGGTCACGGGCTCAATTATGTAAATATCAAAGCGGTCGCAGCACTCGGCGGCATTGAGGAATATAACATCGGCCACTCCATCATTGCCCGTGCCATGCTGGTCGGGCTGGATCGGGCCGTACGCGACATGGTCGAGCTGCTCAAGTACGCATGATCTACGGAATCGGGGTTGACACCGTTGCAACAGGCCGTTTCCAGCGTTTTATCGATGCCGGCAATTCAGCAATTATGGAACGGCTCTTTACGCAGGGAGAACGTTCACTCTGCGGGAAGAGAAAAGATGCCGCATCATGTCTGGCGGCACGATTTGCCGCGAAGGAAGCTTTTTTGAAGGCGCTCGGAACCGGCCTGCGGGATGGTATTTCATGGCTGGACCTGGAAGTGTCGAACGATGCTCTCGGAAAACCGGAGCTGGTTCTTTACGGAAAAGCTGCGGAGCTGTTTCAGCTCAACGGGCTGTCCAGGGTACACCTGTCTCTGTCGCATGATGGCGGCAATGCCGTAGCGATGGTAGTTCTGGAGTCGTCATGAAAGTGATTGCCGCACATACCATGCAGGAGATCGACAGACAGGCCATCAGCCAGTACGGCGTTCCCGGAGTTCAACTGATGGAGAGTGCCGGCCGCTGCTGCGTTGAAGAGATCATCGCCGCGTTTGGCTTGAACGGCAGCGCGGTGATTATGGCCGGCAAGGGGAATAACGGGGGAGACGGGTATGTCATCGCCCGCCTGCTGGGCCTGCAGGGGTGGAGTGTCAAGGTCATCATACTGGCTGATCGCCTTCAGATCACCGGCGATGCGGCGGCCAATCTGGGGAGGCTTCCCGATTCGGCCATCAGTTTCTGCACCCGCGAAGGTCAATTATCCGCCCTGCACAGGGAAGAGATCTTTCAGGCTAATGTGATAGTAGACGCCCTGCTCGGCACCGGGCTCAGCAGCAATGTCAGCGGCGTGTACCTCGAAGCGGTTGACCTGATGAATGCATCCGGTAGGCCGGTTGTTGCCGTTGACATCCCTTCCGGCATCGACGGCACCACCGGACGGGTGCTTGGAAACGCCGTCCGGGCATATCTGACCGTCACGTTCGCGTTCGCCAAGCTGGGGCATGTACTACACCCGGGAGCAGAGCATAGCGGTCGGCTGGTGGTCGCCGATATCGGGATTCCGCGGCAGTTGATGGAAGCCGCTTCCGGATACGAATTTCTGAACGAGGATACGATGCGCCCCATGCTGCATCGAAGGGATCGCCAGGCCCATAAGGGGCAGTTTGGGCATTGTTTAATTATCGCAGGATCCACCGGGAAGACCGGAGCAGCGGCACTGGCGGCAAACAGTGCCGTGAGAGCAGGTTCCGGGCTGGTAACCCTGGCGGCGGCAGAAAGCATCCACTCCATCCTTGAGATAAAGACAACAGAAGTGATGACGGTTCCTCTCCCTGATTCCGGAGGCGGTTTCCTGACAAACAGCGCTTTTCCGGCAATTGAAAAGATGCTGGTCGGCAAGGATGCCGTTGCGATCGGTCCCGGTCTCGACCGTCATCCCGGAACGTACGCCCTCGTTCAGAATCTTGTGGAGAGTGTGCCCTTGCCGCTGGTGATCGATGCCGATGGCCTGAATGCTCTGGCGGAAGACATGGCCGTTTTAAAACGGAAAAAATCGAAAATGGTCATTCTCACTCCTCATCCGGGAGAAATGTCACGCCTTACCGGGAGTTCAATTCCGGATGTTGAGGCGATACGGATTTCAGTTGCTCAGGATTTTGCCCGCACCTACGGTGTTTTTCTGGTGCTCAAGGGAGCACGCACTATTATCGCCTCTCCCGACGGAACCGCGGCCGTTAACGGCAGCGGCAATCCCGGCATGGCTTCCGGGGGCATGGGCGACGTGCTGACCGGCATCATTGTTTCTCTGCTGGGTCAAGGGTATGCCGCGTGGGACGCCTGCCGCCTGGGGGTGTTTCTTCACGGTTTCGCCGCAGATATGGTGGCGGAAGAGAAGGGCGAAATCGGCATAAACGCCTCTGATGTCCTTGAAAAGCTGCCGTATGCGTATAATAAATTATTAAAAACACCCTGCTGTCGAACCTGAAAATGTTCGGTGAGCTCTAACCCTTACAGGCAGGATACGTGCGTTAACGAAGTTATTTTCTGCCAGAAACCGCAGGAAAAACTCCCGACTTACTATTAAAAGGAGAAGCCCCATGCTGACCGTAGCCGATATCATGACCAGTAACGTAGTAACAATAAAAGGGTCCACGACCGTACGCGAAATGGCCGCTATTTTTGACACCATGCACTTTGGTTCGCTCCCGATCGTTGACGATGCCGGGAATCTGGCCGGAATCGTTTCCGCATCCGATCTGGTCGAACAGGACCGCCCCCTGCATATTCCGACGGTGATCTCTCTTTTTGACTGGATCATACCGCTGGGAGGAGAAGGTACCCTGCAGCGGGATCTGGATAAAATTACCGCACAAACCGCTGCAGAGCTGGCATCAACCGATATCGTCACCGTTAAGCCTTCCGATACGGTCAGCACCGCAGCCGAAATCATGAGCAGCAAGAAACTGCACGCACTTCCCGTTGTTGAAGGGAAAAAACTGGTCGGGATGGTGTCGCGGATCGATATCATCCGTTCAATGAACCGGTAGTGTCCGGGGTGCGGATTACAACAGGATCGCCCGCCGAAACGGAACAGCTGGGTGCCGCTATCGGATCGCTGCTCCGTCCCGGTTCATTTCTGGCTCTGCGGGGCGATCTCGGCGGCGGCAAAACCTGTCTGACGCGGGGAGTGGTCGCTTCGCTGGCTCCTCAAAGCAGCGGTCTGGTGGCGAGCCCGACGTACGCAATCATGAACAGCTATCCCGGCAGCACTCCGGTCTATCATTTTGATTTCTATCGCCTGACGTGCGAAGACGATATTGCCGAGCTCGGTTTTGAAGAGTACTTTTATGGCGATGGCGTCTGTGTCGTCGAATGGTCCGAGCGGCTTGCGGAGCTGTTACCGTCTGATGTATTGACACTCCTGTTCGAGTATGCGGGGGATGACCGGCGTACGATTACGATAACCAGTTCCGGACAAAAATCAGACGCTGTTCTTGAACAGCTGGCAGTGAAGCTCCGGCAGTAAAAAAAACTTTGACCCGACGGCAGGTTCTCTGCTATAGAGCTGAATCTGCCGGTTCATCTCTGAAACATTTATTCAACAAGGAGAGCAGTATGGCGCTTGTAGTACAGAAATATGGTGGCACCTCGGTCGGCTCCCCCGATCGCATCAAAAACGTTGCCAAACGCATCATCAAAACCTATGACGCCGGAAATGACGTGATTGTTGTCGTTTCCGCCATGTCGGGTGAAACCAACAAGCTGGTCGCGCTCGCCAACGAAATGTGTGAAATACCGGACGGCCGCGAATATGATGTTCTGGTTGCAACCGGCGAACAGGTAACTATCGGGCTTCTCTCCATGTATCTCAAATCGCAGGGGTACAAGGCAAAATCATATCAGGGGTGGCAGGTTCCGATCATTACCGACTCAACCGCTTCCAAGGCACGGATCGAGAGCATTGGCGATAAAAACATCCGCGCCGATCTCAAAGAGGGCACTATTATCGTGCTGGCCGGTTTTCAGGGGATTGATGCCGCCGGTAATGTAACGACGCTGGGCCGCGGCGGTTCCGATACGTCTGCGGTTGCGATTGCCGCCGCATTAAAAGCGGATGTCTGCGAGATTTATACCGATGTTGACGGGGTGTACACCACCGATCCCAACGTCTGCAAAGAAGCCCGCAAGATCGAAAAAATCTCGTATGACGAGATGCTGGAACTGGCCAGCCTGGGTGCTAAAGTACTCCAGATCCGTTCGGTTGAGTTTGCCAAGAAATATAACGTGGACGTACATGTCCGCTCTAGCCTTAATGAAAACACCGGTACGATGGTTACCAGGGAGGACAAGGATATGGAAGGAATACTCGTTTCAGGAGTTGCGTACGATAAGAATGAAGCCAAGATTGCGGTCAAGGGTGTTCCCGACAAGCCGGGCATTGCCGCAAAAATCCTCACGCCACTCTCCGACGCCGCCATCTCGGTGGATATGATCGTTCAAAATGTCAGCGACAACGGCATGACCGATTTTACCTTCACCGTGACGAAGGCCGATCTGAAACAGGCACTTCTGATCACGAACGAGGTCGCCAAGGAGGTCCAGGCCAAACAGGTGCTTTCCGACGAAAATATCAGCAAAATATCGATCGTCGGGCTCGGAATGCGGAGCCATGCCGGCGTAGCGACCCAAATGTTCAGTGCGCTCTCCCAGAACGGCATCAACATCCAGATGATTTCAACATCGGAAATAAAAATCTCGGTCGTGATCGATGAAAAATATACCGAACTGGCCGTACGGGTCATGCACGAAACCTTCGGTCTCGCCGGCTGATCCTTTCTGACGGGAAGATGTCCTGATTCATCCGGGGGAGAACAAATCTGTTCTCCCCCTTTTTTCGACCGGGCCGGGGAATATGAAAGCAGACAGCCATACCCATACGTATTTTACTTATCGCGGTGATTTTCTGGAGCCGGTCTCTGCAGCGGTCGTCACTGAGTATCCGCTGCAGCTGATCGTCAACGGGCGCGAAATTGCAACCCTGATCGGTTCTCCTCACGATCTTCGCTTTCTGGTTGCCGGTTTTCTGCGCCTGCAGGGATTTGTGTCATCTCTGGATGATTTCGAGATGTTCAGCGTCTGCGAAGAGTTCGGCACCGCCAATGTCAGAATCAAGGGTGAGCTGCCGGAGCGCCTGAAGCCGGTTTTAACCTCCGGCTGCGGCACCGGCATCACGTTTACGCTTCCGGTCGTCAACAGGGCTGATTTGTCACCGCCGGCGCACATTCCGCCCCGAGCACCGCGGCAGATATTCTCGCTTATGAACCAGTTGGCACAAAGGGCCGATCACTACCGGACGCACGGCGGCATTCATTCCGCTGCGATCGGCCGCAACGGCGCGCTCATTCTGTACGCCGAAGATCTTGGCCGGCACAATACCTTCGATCGGATCGCCGGTGAAGCCCTTTTCAAGGGGATCGGTATGGACGGGGCCGAACTGGTGACGTCAGGGAGGGTCTCAACCGAGATGGTTGCGAAAGCCGCACTGATGGGGATCAGTGTTATCGCTTCACGCACCTCACCCACCGATATGGCGATCAAGCTCTGCGATCAGGCCGGAATATGCCTGCTCGGCTACGTTCGGGGCGGGTCGTTCACGGTGTACAGCCACCCGGAGGCGATAGAAGGATGTCCGGAACAGCCCAAAATCGAGGGTGTTACCGGAGTCATTCTGGCCGGCGGGGCATCAAGCCGCATGGGGAGGAACAAGGCGCTTCTGGACGTTGACGGCACCCCGATAATCACCCGCATCTACCGGACACTGGCCAGCCTGTTTCATGAAGTCATCGTCGTCACCAATTCACCGCTCGACTACGACTTTCTTCCCTGCCGCAAAGTGCCGGATCTCTATCCCGGCTGCGGTTCAATAGCCGGTCTGCACTCGGGGCTTGCCCACAGCGGCACCGCCCATTCATTCGTAACCGCCTGCGATCTGCCGTTTCTCGACCCGGGTATAATTCGTTACCTTTGTGACTTCCGCACCGGTGACTATGGCGCGGTGGTTCCTCTCAGCAAAGGGGGGCGGGAACCACTGCATGCGGTCTATACATCGGCATGCAAAGATACTTTTGAAGATGCGATTCAGCAAGGTGAACGGAAAATTCTGGATGTTCTGGGCAGGATGAATATCCGGGAGGTACCATATGATGAGCTGCAGAGCGCCGGTGGTCAACGATCGTCGTTTTTGAACGTGAATACGCCCGAAGAGTACGAGGGAATCAGGACCATCAGGTAGTGCGGGCTAACCGTTTACGCTTGCGCAATTGGGCAAAGAAGTCACTCAGCAGGTCGGAACACTCCTTTTCAAGAACCCGCGGCAGAAGTTCGACCCGGTGATTGAGACGGGGGTCGTTGGAGAGGTCATAGAGCGAGCCGGCAGCTCCCCCCTTCGGGTCATAACAGCCGAAGACGACCGTGGGGATGCGGGCCAGGATGATGGCCCCCATGCACATCGTGCAGGGTTCCAGGGTGACATACAGGACAGTATCAAGCAGCCGCCAGGAGCCAAGTTTCCGGGCGGCTTTTCTGATGGCGATCATCTCGGCGTGCCCCGCAGGATCCTGCGACGTTTCACGCAGGTTGTGGCCTCTGGCGATGATTCTGCCACCCTGTACGATAACGCAGCCGATCGGCACCTCATCCTTGGCCTCTGCCTTGCCCGCTTCGGCGATGGCACGACGCATCCACTGTTCGTGGCTGAGGGGCGGGGCGGGTTTGTCAGGGGGGCTTGAAAGTGAAATAAGGGAAGTTCCTTTTATTATGGCTTCTGCATCGGATAACATCTCGGTTCATTCAACGTGGTTGTGAAGGGCTGACAATCCCCTAAAAGTTATAGAGATGAACCATAGCATACCGATTGTAAATGAGTCAAACAGGCAGCAGCTCTGAATCAGGTATCAGGCATGTGCAGAGGAAAGCCACCTTCTCTCAACGGTTGAAAAATATTTATGGACTTTTGTGGTCAAATGAACACAATGCTTCGCGTCTATCGAGCAGCTGATCGCATCGATCGCCTGACCGAGATAAAGCGCCAAAAGGAAAAGGACGCCGAGTTCATTCGCAACCGTAACGCGGCAGCTAGCACGCTCAAGCCGATATGAACAAATGTGATCCGGGATCGCTAAGAGAAATCAACCGAATGATAAGGAATAAATCATGAAATCAACCGGCAAACTGAGCATTCTCGTATTCACATTTTTGTTTCTGACTACAAGTGTCTTCGCCCAGTCCCCGCGTGATGATTTGCAGCAGATGGTCGAGCAGCTGCAAAAAAAACCTGCCGACAACGCCTTGCGTGAGAAGATCATCCATCTGGCGTCAACGCTGAAGCCTTCGCCCGTCATCCCCGACACAGCGATCACCTTCGAGGGGCGCGCGCAGTTCGCTTTCAGGAGCGCCAAATCGGAAGATGATTTTCTTGCTGCGGCGCAGGAGTATGAAAAAGCCGTTGCCGCTGCGCCGTGGGTGCCGGGTTATTACGCCGACCTGTGTACGATCTACGA
>JBAVTM010000299.1:0-2238 GCA_049696195.1 Desulfuromonadaceae bacterium
GCCACTTTCCATGGTCAATGATGATACATACGGCAAGATGACTGTTCAGAAGGTCGATGAAATCGTAGCCAAATATTCTGCACTCCCGCTTGATTAAGCGGACTCACGCTAGAGGACACAACGCATGGGCGACAATTCAGGTATTCAGATTCTAATCTGCCAGGGAACTGGCGGTATTTCAGCCGGGGCAAAAGGCGTCGAGGCGGAGTTCAATCGTGTAATAGCCGAGCAGGGTCTGACCGCTACGATCGGTAAACGCTGCGATGTCATCAAGACCGGCTGCCGCGGCCTCTGTGCCAATGACGTTCTGGTTGACATCATCACTCCCGAGCAGGGACGGGTCACCTATGACTTTGTTCTGCCGGAAGAGGTTGAGAAGATTGTCATGGAACACATTGTTGCCAATACAACAATGGAAAAGCGTAAGGCAAAGCCATACTACAACACCTTTCTCGAAAGACAGATGCGCGTTGTCATGGGCAACTGCGGTGAAATTGATCCTGACAGCCTCGATGCTTACCTGGGTGGTGGCTCCAAAGGCTTTCAGGCGATTGAGAAATGTGTCAAGAGCATGAAGCAGGAAGACGTCATTGAAGAAGTAAAGAAATCAGGTCTTCGCGGTCGTGGGGGCGGTGGCTTCCCGACAGGCATGAAGTGGTCTTTCTGCAAGGCATCGCCCGGCGATCACAAGTATCTGATCTGCAACGCGGACGAGGGCGATCCCGGTGCCTTCATGGATAGATCCATTCTGGAGGGTGACCCCTACTGTATTATTGAAGGTATGCAGATTGCCGGCTATGCGATCGGTGCTACGTATGGTTATGTATATGTTCGTGCCGAATATCCCCTGGCTGTTCAGCGTCTCCAGCACGCCATTGATGTCTGCTATGAAAAAGGTTACCTGGGCAAAAACATTAAAGGCTGGGGTCTTGATTTCGATATGCGCATCAAGATGGGCGCAGGTGCCTTCGTCTGCGGTGAAGAGACCGCGTTGATGGCCTCCATTGAAGGTGAGCGCGGCATGAGCCGACCACGTCCGCCGTTTCCTGCCGTCAAAGGTTTGTGGGGTTATCCCACCAACATCAACAATGTTGAGACCTTTGCCAATGTCCGTCATATCATCAATAATGGCTCCGACTGGTATGCATCCCTTGGGACGGAGACGACCAAAGGGACTAAGATATTTGCCGTGACCGGCAAGGTTAAACATACGGGCCTTGTTGAAGTTCCGGCCGGTATGAAGGTTCGAGAAGTCCTTTTCGATGTGTGCGGCGGTATCGTAAACAACCGCAAGTTCAAGGCGGTTCAGGCTGGCGGCCCGTCCGGAGGTTGCATACCGGAAGAACTCCTTGATACTTTGGTTGATTATAATGCTCTTATTCAGGCAGGCGCCATGATGGGGTCTGGTGGTCTGGTCGTTATGGACGAAACAACCTGTATGGTTGATGTCGCCAAGTTCTTCCTGACCTTTACCAGGACTGAATCCTGCGGCAAGTGTGTCCCCTGCAGGATCGGTCTCAAGGTCATGCTCGACATACTCACAAAAATCACCGAGGGACGTGGTGAACCCTCTGACATTGATGCACTTCTGGACTTGGGTGCGTCGATTAAGAAGGCCTCCCTGTGCGGTTTGGGGCAGACTGCACCAAATCCGGTTCTTTCAACAATAAACTATTTCCGCGCTGAATATGAAGCACACATCAATGACAAACGATGCCCTTCCAACTGTTGTAAGGATCTGTTGCTCTGGGCGGTATCGGAAGAGAAGTGTGTCAAGTGCGGTGCCTGTAAAAAAGCCTGTCCAGTCGATGCAATTGTCTGGGAAAAAGGACAGTTAGCTTATCTGGACCAGGAGAAATGCACCAAGTGTAAATCCTGCTACGATGCTTGTCGATTCATGGCCCTCGAATAATCCGGCCGCACCGGATCGGATGATTAAACTTACAAACAGAGGTTTTAGATGGTTAATCTTACAATAGACGACAAGCAGGTTACCGCACCTAAAGATTCTACGATTTTTGATGCCGCCAAATTAAACGGCATCAAAATTCCTATCCTGTGCCACGACAAGAAACTGAAGCCGTTTGGCGCCTGCCGCATGTGTCTGGTTGAGGTCGAACAGATGAAGGGGCGCCAAATCCCTGCCTGTACGACTCCGGTAACTGAAGGGATGATCATCCGCACGGATACTCCCGACATTATCAAGGCCCGCAAGTTGGTTCTTGAACTGTTGCTGCT
>JBAVTM010000300.1:0-3053 GCA_049696195.1 Desulfuromonadaceae bacterium
CGCTCGTTCCTGTTTTCCGGCTTTGCCTGGGCCATGCTCGGACACTCCCAGTTCCGCACACTGCCGCTGATCCAGATTGCCGACCTTGCGGGCGTCTACGGCATCACGCTGCTGATAGTGTTGACAAACATCGTCCTGCACCGGGCCCTGCGCGCGGTTTCCGGCGCCGGCGTCCCCTACCCGGTAAAAAGCGCGCTTATACTCCTGCTCCTCCTTTTCGGCACACTTTTCTACGGATTCAACCGCCTGAACGAATCGGATACGCCTCAATCAAAGCCGTTGCGCGTGGCCCTGATCCAAGGGAATATTCCCCAGGACGTCAAATGGAGTCCGGCGTTTCGGGAGCATACACTGGATACATACGAGCGCCTCACCAGGGACGCGTCCAAGGGGGGGGTCGACCTGATCGTCTGGCCTGAAAGTGCCGTGCCGTTTTTCTTTCAGGATGAACCGCTTCAGGCGGAACGGGTCAGGAACCTGGCACGGGAGACCAACGCCTGCCTGCTGTTCGGCAGTCCGGCCCATGAGCTCCGCAACGGCAGAAGCACCTTTCTGAACAGCGCCTTCATGCTTTCTCCCCGGGGCGAGACGGTCGGACGCGCCGACAAGCTGCATCTGGTGCCGTTTGGCGAATATGTGCCGCTGGGAAATATTCTGACTTTCATAAACAAGATCGTCGTCGGTATCGGCGATTTTGCTCCCGGCGAGCGGGCGGTTACCCTGGACACGGGGAGTGTGAAACTCGGCGTTCAGGTCTGCTATGAGGTCATCTTTCCGGAACTGGCCCGCCAATACGTGCAGGCCGGCGCCCGCGTCCTGGTGGCGATCACCAACGATGCCTGGTTCGGCCGCTCGTCGGCCCCCTATCAGCACCTGGCCATTTCGACCTTCCGGGCGATCGAGACCCGCACCCCGCTGATCCGCGCCGCAAACACCGGCGTAACGGCAATAGTCGACCAGAACGGCCATATCCGCACGATGACCCCCCTGTTCGTTGAAGCGTACCGCACCGGCGAAGTCCAGCCGGGGAGCGGCACGTCACTTTATCTCACGATCGGAGACGCCCCGGCGTGGCTCTGCCTGCTGCTGACCGCCGGAGTCGCCCTGCTGGTGTGGATCAAGCGAAAAAACATCCATTTCTAACCCTGATAAGGAGCACTGACCATGTACCGTGAAGAAATAGCAAAGATGAAGGATTGTGAAGAGCGGATCGCCAAGCTTCGGGGGGCACTTTGACGTAGATGCCAAGCGTGAGGCGATCATGGAGATCGAATCGATCATGGCCGTGCCCGGGTTCTGGGATGACACCAGGAAATCCCAGGAAATCATCAAAAAACGTACGACACTGGAAAAAATTGTCCAGATGTGGGACGGACTCCTGCGGCAGACCGAAGATGTCCGCGTGATGATCGAGCTTGGAGAAGAGGCGCAGGACGCCGGGACTCTTGTCGAGGTCGGCGAAATGACAGCCCGCCTGATAAAGGAGGTCGAGGCGGCCGAGTTTCAGCGCATGCTCTCCGGCCCCCATGACCGCAATTCCTGCTTCATCACGATCAACCCGGGTGCAGGCGGAACCGAGTCCCAGGACTGGGCCGAGATGATCCTGCGCATGTACCTGCGCTACTGCGAGAAAAAAGGATGGAAGACCGTCATCACCGAATACCTGGCAGGAGATGAAGCCGGGCTCAAATCGGCGACCTTCAATGTCAGCGGCGAATTCGCCTACGGCTACCTCAGGGCTGAAGCCGGCATTCACCGCCTGGTGCGCATATCACCCTTCGACAGCAATGCCCGTCGTCACACCTCATTTGCCTCGATGTATGCCTTCCCTGAAATTGAAGAGGACGATATCGACATCAAAATCAGCGATTCCGATCTGAAGGTTGACACCTTCCGCTCCGGCGGCGCCGGCGGCCAACACGTCAACACCACCGACTCGGCCGTACGCATTACCCATATTCCCTCCGGCATCATCGTCGCCTGTCAGGCAGAACGGAGTCAGATATCAAACCGCGCCACCGCGATGAAGGTCCTGCGGGCCAAGCTGTATGAACGTGAGGTAGAGGAGCGCAAGGACAAGGCCTCCGAGATCGCCGCCGAAAAGAAGGAGATCGGCTGGGGGAGCCAGATCCGCTCCTATGTGCTGCACCCCTACAAGATGGTCAAGGATCTGCGCACCGGCGTCGAATCCGGCAATCCGGATGCCGTTCTTGACGGCAACCTGGAGGAATTTGTCGTGGCGTATCTGATGGGAGTCAGACGAAACGTCGCAGATGTGGAATAGGAAAGGAGCGCGGCCGGAAACGGCCGGAAGACTGGATGCAGGATACCCGTGTTATCTGTTTACAGCTCCTCGGGAGGAGGTCTGCCGGTTCTGTTCACATACTCGATATCCTCCCTGTTTTTTGAAATTCCTTCGGCGCAATAGGACCAGATCCGATAGCTTTCAACACCCAGAATTGTAATGCCGGCACCCAATACCGCCCAGTAATTATCTTCAAGGGATTTGCCAAAATAGTAAAAGAGAAAAAAGGCCGTCAGAAAACCGACATGGCTGAAACTGCCATTATGTTCAATGCCCGCGGCCATACGGGAAAGGCTCAGAGTTATTGCCGAGAACGTATAAATCAGGAGAACGATGCTGATCATACTGGCCGATGGAGGTTTGCCGATAAAAGCGGTGACGGTATCGGGTGCGGGAAGAAAGGGAAATCCCCGCCAGGCAAGAGCGCTGACGACAAGAAACAGTGAAAGCGCCAGAATACCGCGAGTGGAAAAGCGCTTCAAGCGCTTTATCTCCTTTATTAATCCCTGCCGAAGTACATCAATGTTATTCCTGTCTTCATTGATATCAGCCGACTGATGATGTTCATGCAAGCCTGTCATGCAATCCCCGCCAGCCTTAAGCTGATCCATGTCAACGGATTCTTCGGAATTCTGTTTCTTGCCGGCGCCATTCATTATGCGTCAGCTTGAGGGGGGAGGCGGCGGTATATCGCTCTTATGTACTGCAGATTCCGCATAATTGCGCAATTTTTGGAGCGGAAGAAAGA
>JBAVTM010000301.1:0-2207 GCA_049696195.1 Desulfuromonadaceae bacterium
AGGGCCGCCATCAATCTTGCCCAGGCGGCCAGGGCGGCCGCTTTTCTGGCCGGGCGCGATTATGTTGCACCGGATGACGTCAAGGGGATCGCCGTTGCCGTCTCTGCCCATCGATTGACCATGCGGAGCGAGATGTCAACAGTTGACAGGGGAGGGGTGTTACGTACGATCATCGCCGGCATAGTGTTGCCTTTGGTCTGAAAATCAGTACATCCGGGGCGCTCTATGTCCTGATCACGCTCCTGCTCGGCTTTGCTGCGGTCAATACCGGCAATAACCTGCTGTTTCTGGTCGTTTCCGGCCTGCTGGCATTCATGTCGGTAACCGGTCTGGCCGGGATGTATAACATCAAGAAGATGATCCCGGATCTGCACCCTCCGGAAGAGGTGTATGCCGGAATTCCGGCACCTTTCCGCCTGTCGGTGCGAAACAGCAAGCGCTACCTCCCCTCGTTCCTGATCCGCCTTGAGTGCAGCAGCGGCCAGGCCGCCGTTTTCCCTGTTGTAATCCGGAAATCCGTATGTGACGACACTGTTTTGTTTACCTTCAGCCAGCGGGGACGGGTACCGCTTGGCAGGATTACGATCAGTTCACCCTATCCGGTCGGTTTTTTTACCCGCTACTGGAGTTTTGACATTGACGGCACGACAACGGTATTTCCCCGTCCGATCGCCGCTGATTCGGGCGGCAGCAGGGAGGACTCTCCGACAATCGGCGCCGGACTGCGCCCGGAACGCGGTATGAGTGGTGAATTGGAGCGGATATATCCCTATTCCGGCTCGGAGCCGCTCCGGATGATCCACTGGAAACATTCGGCCCGCAGTCACGATCTTCTGGTAAAAGGCTTCGGAAGATCTGTTGTTGCTCCGCTGGTGATTGATCTGGATGCGTTGGATGGGCAGGGGACCGAAGAACGGTTATCCCGTGCCGCCTGGCTGGTCCGGCGCTGGGTGCGTGAGCGTCCGGTCGGAATGGTACTGGCCGGTCGTGTCCTTCCGGCTGGAATCGGCAAGCAGCACGGCCTGGTGCTGCTGAAGGAACTGGCCTTATATGGTATCGATTAGATCGCTGGCAGCGAAATTGACGTATGCCATCGGACTGTGCGGGATGGTTCCGCTCTTCCCCTGGCTGACGACGTTTCCCCGCGTGGTTCTGGTGGTCGGGTTGATGTCCGGTATCTGGCAGGACCGCAGGGGGAACTGGCAGCTGAAACCCTGGATTCAGAACGTCGCAATTGTCCCGTTTTTTTTATATTATGCCCTCCAGTTCAGTCGCTCCAATCCGATTCAGCCGGTAATCAGCGTGCTGGCAATCATGCTGGCCGTCCGGCTCAGTGGTGAAAAAACGGTCCGCTACAGCCTGCAGATATACGCCCTTTCGATGTTCTGTCTTGCCTCTTCCTCACTGTTTGATCTCAGCCCGATTTTTTTAATCTATCTCGGTTTACTGCTGTTTATGGTTGCTCTCGCCCTGGTGTTATTGACATTTCAGAATCAGGAAAGCGCGATGACGGTATCGATGCCGGACATGAAAAGAATCCTGTTTTCCGGGCTGTTGATGCCCATTCTTGCGGTTCCGCTGCTGCTCCTTTTTTTCCCGCTCATGCCACGTACCCAGTTGCCGCTCTGGCATTTTCTCAACTCACCGGCACCGCGTACAACCGGGTATGCAGATGCGGTAGAGCCTGGGAGCCAAAGCAGCATTTCTGAATCACGCACACTTGCTTTCCGGGCTGAAATGCCGCGTCTGTCGCAGAGTCAGCTGTACTGGCGCGGAACGGTATTCAACCGCACGGATGGAAACAGATGGACACGCATACGCCAGATACCTTCGGAACAGCCGAAATTCACCGGGCAGACGACCCGGCAGGTTATCTACCCGGAACCGTCTGACACCCGTACTCTGATAGCGCTTGATCGTCCGACGGCTTTTTCTCTGCAGCGTGTAACGCGATCGCCGGACGGTGTTTTTGAACTTTCGAGATTCGGCGGCGGCCGCTTTAATTATACCGCTGATTCGCAGCCAGACGGTATAACAGCACAAAGCAATTCGATTAACAGACCCTTTTACCTGCAGCTTCCTGACAAACTTTCGGATCGGGTAAAGGCTCTTGCAACGGTGATCGTTCGCAGCGGGAAAAACGATCGCAGAAAAGTCGAGTTTCTGGAAAACTATTTCCGCACCGGAGGGTACCGTTATTCAACGAG
>JBAVTM010000302.1:0-9669 GCA_049696195.1 Desulfuromonadaceae bacterium
TCGTCAGCAACGAGACCACTATCTCCCGGAAAGAAGCAGGCACCTTCATGGATCACCGTTATCTAGACAGCATCCGCAACATCGGCATCATCTCCCACATCGACGCAGGCAAGACAACCGTGTCGGAGCGAATCCTCTTTTACAGCGGCGAAACCCACAAGATGGGAGAAGTGCACAACGGCCAGGCGGTCATGGACTGGATGCCCCAGGAGCAGGAGCGGGGGATCACCATCACCGCCACCGCCACCACCTGCCGCTGGGGGGAGTTCAGGGTCAACCTGATCGACACGCCCGGACATATAGACTTCACCATCGAGGTGGAACGGAGCATGCGGGTCCTGGACGGGGCGGTGGCAATTTTCAGCGCCGTGGAAGGGGTCCAACCCCAGAGCGAATCGGTCTGGCGCCAGGCGAACCGCTACGGAGTTCCCCGGATTTGCCTCATCAACAAGATGGACCGTGTCGGCGCCGACTACCGCCAGACCCTGTTCCAGCTGGAGACGCGCCTGAAGGCGCGCCCCGTGCTCCTCCAGCTCCCCATCGGGGAAGAGGGGGGCTTCAGCGGCGTGATCGACCTGCTGAGCGGGGAGGCGCTCCTTTTCGACGAAACAGATCTCGGGAGCACCGTGCAGCGCGGGGCGATCCCTCCCGGCGCCGCCGGGGAAGCGGAAGCGGCGCGCCTGAAACTGACCGAGGCGGCCGCCGACTTCGATGACGGGGTGATGGTCGACTTCCTGGACGGGAAACGGGTAACGGCGGAACGTCTGAGGAGCGCGCTGCGGCGCGGGGTTCTGGCCTGCTCCCTCTACCCGGTATTGTTGGGGTCGGCACTGCGCAACAAGGGGATCCAGCCTCTGCTGGACGCGATTGGTCTGTACCTCCCCTCACCGTTGGAGGTGACACCCCCGACGGGCCACAACCCCGATACCGGAGCTCGGGAAATGCTGACCTGCGACCCCGGAGCGCCATTGCGGGCACTCGCCTTCAAGGTGATGGCGGAGGAGGGGCGGCGTCTTACCTACCTCCGCATCTACAGCGGCACACTTCGCCCCGGGATGCCGCTTCTCAACAGCACCCGGCGGTCACCGGAACGGATCAGGCACCTGTTCCGCATGCACGCCCACCGTCGGGAAGAGATCGGGGAGGCACAGGCCGGCGACATCGTTGCCGTCCCCGGCTGCCAGGTCACGCTGACCGGCGACACGCTCTGCGATCCTGAACGGCCGCTGCTGCTTGAAGGACTCACGATTCCCGAACCGGTGGTATCACTGGCGGTGGAAGCGAAGGGGACGGAAAACCGGGAGCATCTCCCCCTTGCCCTTGAGCAGCTCCAGTGGGAGGATCCGACCTTCCGGGTGCACGAGGACCGGGAAACCGGCCAGACGATCCTCACCGGTATGGGGGAACTCCATCTGGAGATTGTCATTGATCGCCTCGCCCGGGAGTACGGGGTGGAGGTTACGACCGGCCGGCCGCGGGTGGTTTATCGTGAGACACTGCGGCACCTGGTGATGCGCCGGGAAACGTTCCAGCGGAGTGGGGAACGGAATCCGGAAACGGTAGAGGTGCTGCTGCGCCTTACCCCTCTCCCGCGGGGGAGCGGGGTGCGCATCCTTCTGCCCCCGGGCGATCCGCCTCTCACCCCGGATCTCCTGGCGGCAGCGGAGGAAAGCCTGCAGCAGGGGTGCCAGTCCGGCTGCCGGACCGGCTACCCTCTCACAGACCTTGAGGTGCAGGTGGAGATCCCGCTCGAATGGGGGGTGCCAAGCGAGCAGGGACTCAGGGCGGCTGCCCTGCGCGGTCTGGTACTGGCGGCACAGAGCGGCGGGCCGCTGCTCCTGGAGCCGATAATGTCACTGGAACTGGAGATTCCGACGGAAAACCTGGGGAAAGTCATTGGCTCGCTCCAGCAGAAGCGCGGCCGGATTGAAGGGCTGGACCAGCGGGGCACCAGTGAAACGGTGCGGGCGACCGTGCCGCTGGCCGAGATGTTCGGCTACATGACCGAGCTGCGCAGCGCGACGAAAGGGCATGGGAACTATACCATGGAATTCCTCCGTTTCGATGAGGCGCCTGCCGGGGTTCAGGAGCGCTTCGGACTTGCGAAGGCCGTGCCGACCGGCCGCTGACTCTGGCGAGAGAACAGCGGAGCCCTGTTTCTCCAGGGTCGATGAGCAGGATCACGGCCCCGTGTTTGCTTTCCTGTAGAACCCGATCAGGAACTCGGCGTCCCTGGGTGACAGATCGAACGTGAAGATCGCTTTCTGGACGAGCGGCTGTACCGGCTGGCCCGGATTCTCCTGAAGGTGGCCGGATATCCATTTGACGGCGCGTCGCAAATCTTCCCCTTCCGGTAACAGTTCATGCATGGCTGTGCAGACTCCTTAGATATTCCTTCTCGGTCATCAGTTCCCGCGTGCTTTCCACCCGGTCAACGAAAACCACCCCCTGGAGGTGGTCGAATTCATGCTGGAACACCCGTGCCAGAAAGTCGACATACTCCACTTCCCGTACCTCTCCCTTCCGGGTCAGGTAGCGCACTCCGACCCTCCGGTTCCGGGGGACGAGACCGCGCAGGCCGGGGATACTGAGACACCCCTCCCACCCCTTCTCCGTCTCGTCCGACGCCCAAAGGATTTCCGGGTTGATCATCGCGGTCGGCTCCATCTCCGGGGCGGAGGGGTAGCGCTGGTTCGGCCGCGATGCGACGATGAAAAGAAAGAGCGGCTCGAACACCTGTGGTGCGGCGAGCCCCACGCCATCAGCATCCGCCACGGTCACCAGCATGTCGTCGATGAGCGTCTGGACGGCCGGGGCTCCCGGGTCGGCGATCTTTCCCGCCACTCCCCTCAGGACTGGCTGCCCGAGCTGTGCTATCTGTCTCAGTATCGGCATGTTTCCCTCCTTGCGCCCCGTTACCACCACGAAGGTGGCCATGAGGCACCTCTGCCCTATTCCGGCTTTTCCGCCCCTTCCGCAGCCGTTTCGGGCTTCTGTCCGTCACTATCCTGCGGCGGCGGTGGCTTGGCATCCCCTCCCCCATGCACGGGGCAGTATTCGTCCGGCTCGGTCCCGGCAATGTAGAGTTCTTCCCGTTTTTTCGGACAGCTCTCTGTCGCCAGATACCCTGTGGTCGGGTCTATGGTAACGGATACGACCGCATCAGGCCGGGGGAAATCTGCGACCGGTTTCGCTGCCACCGCCTTGCGCATGAACCGTTCCCAAACCGGGGCGGCAATAGCCCCGCCCGTAAAGCCTTTTCCACCCGGGCGGGGTTTGTCGTATCCCACCCAGACCCCGGTTATGACCTGCGGGGTATAGCCGACAAACCAGGCATCCCGGCCATCATCGGTTGTGCCGGTCTTGCCGGCGGAGGGATACGTCAGGCTGAATTTCCTGAGCCCCTTGGCGGTACCGTAGGTCATCACATCTTTCAGCAACTGGGTGGTGACATAGGCAACCTCCGGGGAAATGACCGGGGCTGTCGCCGGCGGGCTCTCTGCCCATGTGCGACGTTTACTGTCATATACCCGGATAATGACCCTCGCTTCGGGTCGCACCCCTCCGGCCGCCAGGGGGGAGTAGGCCAGTACCAGGTCGCTCAGAGTTACTTCATCCGTTCCCAGGGCCAGGGAGAGGCCATTCTCCCCCCGCAGCGGCAGCCCCATCTTCCCGGCAAAATCGACAAAATACGGGACCCCGACCGCCTCCAGCAGCTTTACCGCGATGACATTGTTGGAATATGCCAGCGCCTGCCTGAGGGAAAGTTTCCCATACTGCTCCCGGCCATAGTTCAGCGGCTTCCAGAGTTCACCATTCCCCCGGTTGTAGGCTGCCGGGGTGTCATCCCAGATGCTGCCGGCCGTAAATCCTTTATCCAGTGCGGCCGCATAGATCAGCGGCTTGATGGCCGATCCGGGCTGACGCCGGGCTGCGAAGGCGCGGTTATAGCCGTTCCGGGCAATATCTACTCCACCCACTGCCGCCAGGACGTCACCCGTAGCGGGGTCCAGACAGACCAATGCTCCCTGCAGCTCGGGGGAAATCCGCTTCACTCCTTCGCGCAGTGTCTGCTCGGCCTGCTTCTGCAGGTCCAGGTCCAGGGCGGCGGTCACTTCCAGTCCCCCCTGCTCGATAACCCCCGCTCCGTAGCGTTCGATCAGCTTGCTCCTGACATGGGCCAGATACTGCGGGGCCTGCCCCGTCTTGACGACCGACGGCGGATGAGCCCGCAGCTGCTGCCTCTGCCGGGGGGTGATCATGTCCAGGTCCACCATCCGCTTGAGGACCATGTCCCGCCGCCCCGTGACGTGGGCCGCTTTCCCCAGGGGGTTGTAGCGCGACGGATTTTTCTGGACACCCGCCAGCATGGCACACTCGGCGTCAGTCAGTTCCTCCGGACTTTTGTCAAAATAGAGCCGGGCCGCCTGGGCGATGCCCCAGACCCCGTTGCCGTAATATATTTCGTTGAAATACATCTCCAGAATCTGCTGTTTGCTGTATTTCTGTTCAAAATCCATGGCCATGCGGGCTTCATCGAGTTTCCGTTCAAAGGTCTTCGCGCCGGTCAGATATCTGTTCTTGATCAGCTGCTGAGTGATGGTCGATCCCCCTTCGGCCAATCGACCCTTGACGACATCCTTCACCAGTGCCCGGGCGATCCCGCGCACATCGATCCCGCCATGCTGGTAAAACCGGGCGTCTTCAACAGCCACGACGCCCTTCTGCAGGAAAACGGGGATGCGGTCGATGGGGGTCCAGTACCGCTGTTCCGGCAGGATCCGACCGACAAAGCGCCTCTGGTTGTCAAAAACCTTGATGGAAGTATAGCCGGACGGGAGGGGGGGATAGGTGGCAAAATCATCCGCGGCCCGCGCCGATGAAAAAAGGGCCAAAACCAGGGAGAGGCCAGGCACGAAGGTATATGCTGTTTTTTTCAGATGGGAGGACAGGTGGCAAAACAAGATGGTTGTTACTCCTTCAGCACAAATAGTGTCCTAAACGACTGTTTAAAATAAAAACATACACCAACAACATCAACTCCGTCAAACGCCCCTTTGGAACGGCCATGTCCCAACTTCTCCGGACGTTCTCGCTTCAGCGTCAGAATCATGCGGATTGATTCTGTTCGGTTACCTCCTGAAATAATAGCAGTATGGTGATATAATGCAAAATGTATCGTCATCCCGGTCATGGAGCATCAACCAGGCACGGTTGGGCTGAAATCCGGGACGTTCCGGTAATCACGTTGCATCAGGCGCTTGTTGCGCGGAGGTGTGCGATGCCCGAAGGAACCATTATCTGCATACTGCTTCTGTTTGTACTGTCAGCGGCACTGGGTATGATCGCGTACTGCCTGGGGCTGGCCCGTAAATACAGAATGATTGAAACGGATATGCACTGTATCTATGAAGGAACCATTCACCATGTGGTAGATATCATATACGACCGTAACGACTGGTTCATGCGGAAGGCACGTCTCCACATCGACACCTACCCCTATGCTGTTGAAGTGCCGATTTCAGAACTCCGCACCGTTCAGCCCGGAAGGGGCCGCAGAAACAACCAAGGCGACCGATTGGCCGCCTAGTGGATTACACGCCCCCCCATAATTTTCCCCAAAGAAAATGAACGTGCCGTTGCCTGCACGTTTCAACGGGGGCCCCCACAGTTTTCCCGCCACAACGCACCTCCCCCCGCCCTGGATCTGCCGGCATATGAAGGAGAGGACTATTTCCCCATATCATGAGGGACGATCACCTCGGATGTCGCGGTGGTGCTGTTGCCGGCCATGTCCGTAACGACCGCGGTAATTGTGTAGTGCCGTCCGTCCGGGTCATTACCTTCGCGCCACGCCTCCAACCGGACAACTCCTCCGAAGCCGGAAACGGTGCCGCTATAGATTCCGTATTCATCGGCAACCCGGATGACGGCTGAGGAGATGCCGGACAACTGGTCTGCCGGCATGCCGCTAACCAGCACATCGACCATTTTGTGGTTGGGAGGCCAGAGTACATTCCGGTTCAACGTCAGGGTGAGGGCAGGAGGTGTCTGATCGATGTTTACGTCGAGTTTTTTGCCCTGTTCAACGTTGCCGGCATTGTCAACGGCGTAGTATGTAACGATGTGCGCCCCGTCACTGCCGATGACCAGATGGGCGGCGGATCCGCCTGTAACAACCTCTGCGCTGTCATCCACGGAATAATGTATTTCCTTCACGCCTGAGCCTGAGTCGCCGGCTTCAAAGTCAACAGTCACCGGCGAAACGTACCAGTCGCTCTGCCCCCTGCCGGGCACAAGGAATGGAACGGTCAGCGGCGGAACCTGGTCAACTTTGGCCAACCCGACTCCGAGCGGTCCGATGCCGGTCTGCAGCGTGGCAACCGGCTGGAGGGTTTTTGTATCAACGATGCTCAGGGTGTTCGAGGAGTAATTCGAAACGTAGAGGAACTTGCCGCCGGAATCAACCGCGACGCCGTGGGGGTTAACTCCGACAGTGACGCTGTTTACAGCTGTCGAGGTGGTGGTGTCGATGACCGACACGGTTCCGCTGGTGTAGTTGGTGACGTAGAGCGTGGAGCCGTCGGGAGAAACGGCGATGTTGCGGGGGCTGTAGCCGACCGGGATGCTTGCTTTGACCCCGTTTGTAGAGGTGTCAACAACCGACACCGTGCCGGCGCCGTTGTTTGCGACGTACAGGGCTTTGCCGTCAGGGGACACGGCGAGCCCCTGAGGGGAGCGCCCCACGCTGATAGTTGCAATTCGTGCAAAGGTTGCCAGGTCGATGACGTCAACATAACTGGAAAACATCGAGCGGCTCACATACGCCATGCTTCCCTCGGGATTAACGGCAATGCTGTGCGGGAAGGAGACAGGGATCGCGGCGATCTGTTTCCGCTGGACGAGATCAATTTTGATGACCTGGCCGGTTTTACGGCATACGGCAAGCGCTTCCGTACCGGACGGCAGTATGGCGAGAGAGGAAGGCGAACAGGCGACAGGAATCCGATCCTGGACGGTCCGGAGCCGGGGGTCTATGACCGCTATCTCGTTCGTGCTCAAATTTGACACATAGATGATGTCTCCCCCGGGAGAAGCCGCCACCTCCTGGGGTGCAACTCCGGCCGCTATATCCGCCTGCACCGCGTCCGATATTCCGTTCACCGGCATGACGCTGTTGGAGAGTGAATTTGCAATGTAAATATCATCGGCACATGCGGAGCCGGATAATAAGAGCGTCAACGAAATTACCGACAGAAACGTTTTCATGGTGTAGTCCCCCCAATAATTACCGGAACCGGAGCGCAACCGGTGCGGCAGCATGTGGCCGGCCCCTCACCTCCAGACGGCACAGGCAGGCTAGCGGCGCGGCGCATCCAGCAGCGGCTGGATGAATTTTTCAAAGATGACCTTTTGCTTGGCGGTCATCAAATCGATGTCCCCTTCGTTATCGAGTAAAAAGGTGCCGACGCCGATGACTGTTTTTGCAATATATCCGGTCCCGGCAACACTCTTTTCGATTTCATCGCTTCGTTTGCTTATCAGGTTTTTCAGCTGTTTCAGGTTTACGTTCATATGAGTGTGCTCCATCAGATTAAAGTGCGCATCCCGAGGCAGGGGCGTTCCGGTTTGGGTGACGCCATTTTATACACTATCTCGGGCAGAACATCCACCACCAATGAGCCGGCGTGGGGAGCGGCCGGGCGGCTTCCGCCGGCTAGCGGCTCTCCCCGGCAACCTGACCGACGGCGCCGACCGCGAGCGGCCAGCATTCCAGGCCGGAACGTCAACCAACCGGCCGAAATTGGTCGCTCAGGCAAATATTTTTTCTCAATCCCGTATCTCCATGCCGGTGTATAATAAAGCATATGGAACTCCAATGAGGAGTGGAAAGGAGAGCGTGTCATGGCAAATCCGTTCGTACATGTAGAGTTGATGACCACCGATGTCGCCAAAGCGAAGGCATTTTATGGTGAATTGTTCGACTGGAAGCTGGAAGATCTGCCGGGGATGGACTACACCCTGATCGATGTGGGGGAAGGAACCGGCGGCGGCATGATGAAAACCAGCGATCCCGATTCACCCTCCGGCTGGCTGGCCTACGTCCACGTGGATGATGCCGCCGTCGCCACTGAGAAGGCCCGAACTCTCGGAGCGTCGATTCGCAGGGAGGTCACCGAGATTCCCGGTGTCGGCTGGTTCAGCGTCATCACCGACCCGACCGGGGCAACACTGGCGCTGTGGCAGATGAACCCGGACTATCAGAAGTCTGCGGCGTGTGCATAAAGCAAAGCGGCAGGAGTTTCTCCTGCCGCACCTCGTAACAATAGGGAGGTGTTACCATGAGTTCATTCATGTCGAAATACAGTTCGTACTGTTATGCGTTGATGCGGATCGTGGTCGGGTTTCTGTTTCTGTGGCACGGCAGCCAGAAACTGTTCGATTTCCCGGGCGGCATGCCGCCAGGAGTCCCGGCATTCATCACCTACGTCGCCGGGCCGATCGAACTGGTGGGCGGCATCCTGGTGATGATCGGCCTGTTCACGCACTGGGCAGCCTTCATAACCAGCGGCCAGATGGCATTCGCATACTGGATCGGGCACGGGACCAAGGCGCTGTTGCCGCTTCAGAACAATGGCGAGCTGGCAGCCTTGTACTGCTTCGTGTTCCTGTTCATCGCGGCACAAGGGGGTGGCATCTGGAGCGTCGATTCACTGAGGAGCAGCGGCAAAACTCCGGACCGTTAGCGATTCAAGCGGCACAATCCATGGCCGTACGACAAAAAACAGCAAGATTATCCAGCTGAACCTGACGCTTGTCCGGGTCTTCCTCAAGAGGAACTCTGTCGATGAGAAAACCGACCCTTTCGAAATAGCCGATTCCTTCACCCAGTATCTGTCGGCAGGAGTCATCTCCGTCAGCAACGCAATCGGGAAGGCAGATCAGCGACTCTTCGCTGGAATTCATCCGACAGGCCACATACACCTGACACTTACCGCCTTCCGTTACCAGACATACGAACCCATCACATTTCTGTGGCCGATTTCCGGTCGGAGCCACATTGATCGTGTTGTAGGACCGATACACCTCGACGACATCGGTTGAAACGGAATACGGGATGCCTTTCAACGATTTGTCCGGTAAAAAATCAATAGACCCGGCAACTTCAGAGGATCCGAATGGATCGGAAGAAAAGCTTGCCTGTTGAGTGCCGAAAGAGAGTTCTTTCCGCTCATCCGCTTGAAGAGAGGAAACCTTATTGTCTGACTGTTCCGGAGGCATCCCGAATGGCATAGACTCAGCAGCTTCAGAGGATCTGAATGGATCGGAAGAAAGGCCTGCTCGCTGACTGACGATGGGGATTTCTTTCCGCTCATCCGCTTGAAGGTAGGAAACCTTGGTGTCTGACTGTGCCGGAGGCATCCCGGATGGCGATGCAATGACCGCACGCGCCTCGGCCAGCTGGCGGATCTCCTCCTTTAATGCATGCAATTTTTTTATGGCCGCCTTGCGTTGCGACTGGTTTACCTGCTGTTGCCGCTCGATTTCTCCATGTGCCTTTATTTTAATGTCCACCGCAATCTTTTCCAATAGTTGTTTCTCGGCGTTCAGGGAATCAACCTTTTTCTTCAGCGATTTGAGCTCGGCGGTGGCATTACGCTCAAGGGC
>JBAVTM010000303.1:0-2111 GCA_049696195.1 Desulfuromonadaceae bacterium
GGGTCGATGCCCGCCAGTTCGTGCAGAAACGCGCCCTGATCGAAGCCGGTACCCTTGTAGTGAAGAAACAGCAATGCGTGATACCCGCTCGCATCCTTGATCAGGTGGCGGTCCGCCACTCCCCGCAGCGGAGATGCCTTCAAGCGGGCAATGGCCTCCTCCTCGGGCACCGGTGTCAAGGCGCTGCCGGCCGAGAGCGCGGCAATAAAGGGGTGAAATGGCGCCGGTTCGAACCCCTGCCTGACCAGCGCGGCGTTCACCCCCGCCACAGGCAGACCGCCCCCCGCAGCGGCGGAGATGGCCCGGCTGATCTCGACCTGCCTGTCCCGGTTGTTTATAATTTGCCCGAGTGATGACCAGCTGCTGATGCTGCCCCTGCGTTGCAGGGTGCGGGCCAGTCCGTCCACACGCGCCGCACGCCGCAGCACCTCAGTCAGATCCTTCCCCTCCACCGCCACCAGCAGCTGTTTTGGCGCCAGACTCAGGTGACGCTCGATCTTCTCCTGGGCCAGAAACGCCTCGGAATGACGCGGCTGAAGATTTTTCAGGTCGCCGTCGAAGAAGGTCCGGGTTGAGGCCGCAGCCATGAGGATGATCGCCACAATCGAGATCGCCACCACCGCACGGGGGAAGCGCCCGGCCAGTCGCCAGACGTGGCGCAGACCGAGACCCGGTATCGGCCGGTAGTCGGCCGGAAAGCGGCGTTCCATGTAGACCAGGAGCGGCGGCAGAAAGAAAAACGTTGTGTAGAGCGAGAAGACCACTCCCAGTCCGACCAGCAGGCCCAGTTCGTACAGCGCCCGCACATCGGAGACCATCAGGGCGAAGAAGGGCACGGCCGTCGTGGCCGCGGCGGTAAAGAGGCTGTGGCCGGTATCGACCACCGCCAGACGCAGCGCCTCGTCCGCCCCGCTGCCGGCCGCCCGTTCGCTGTGAAATCGGTCGTAGAGGTGGATCGAGTAGTCGGTCCCCAGGCCGATGATCAGCGCCATAAAGGCGAAGGAGATGATGTGGATCGAGGGGAGGAGCAGCCCGGCGACTCCGAGCGCCAGCGCCACGCCGACCGCGATGATCAGGGGCAGCAGCAGCGTCGGAAGGATGCGGCGGTAGACCGCGTAGAAAATGGCCAGCACCACCGCCAGCGACGAAAGGATGCAGGCGATGATGTTGGACTTCATCTCCGCCTCGTCCAGCACCGCGCTGATATGGGCGCCGGCGCAGGAGATGGCGACCGGTGACCCCCGGCGCGCCTCGTTGATGGTCGTCACCAGAGCGCGGGCAAAGGCCATATCCTGCACCGGACGAGCCGGTTCGGCGATCATGATCAGCACCTTGCCGTCCCGCGACAGGAAGTAGGGTGAGAGGGGGTCCAGGTCGAGGGCTTGGCTGGCGCTTTTGAGCCGTGGCAGGATCAGATCCCGCAGATAGAGCGGGTCTGCGCTGGCGAGTCCGGTCATCGCGCCGCCGAACTGCCCGGCCAGGTCGCCCTGGATACGGCGCAGGGAATCGTCCATGGCAGCGGGTGCAAAACGCTGCAGCAGGGCGGGAACATCTTCCGGCCCGATAAACAGCTGCGGACGGGTCACGGCATAGGCGATGAACGCATTGAAAGCGGCGCCCTCACTCTCGTCGTAGATCCGCCAGGTGATGCGCCGGAAGGCCGGCTGCCCTTCCACCTGCGCCAGGCGGAGCCGTTCGGCAAAACGCTCCGCCTCAGCTGGAAGCGCCTCCTTCTCCCCCTCCAGCAGGAAATAGGCCTCATTGGCGCTGCCGGTCCAGTTCAGCGAGTCGAGCAGGAGTTTCAACGCCGGTTGGCGCGTCGGAAAGAGTTGAAAGATGTCGGCGTCGAAGCGGGTGATGCAGATCACCGCGACCGAGAGCAGCAGCGCCAGGAAGAAGGTGCACAATACGGCACGGGGTCTGGTCGTGGTAATCCGGAAGATCCATTCCAGGTGGCGGCGGGTAAGGGAATTGAACCGGGATGTCAGTTTTGAGAATATTGTCCGTGGCAAGGGTTCTACATCCCCTGGATGGCGGAAAGCGGCAGAACCGTCATCCCGTCAAGATGCGGCGCAAAAACGGCATCTTCAAGGGGGGTGTTGATCTCCGGC
>JBAVTM010000304.1:0-3812 GCA_049696195.1 Desulfuromonadaceae bacterium
CTGTGATCTCGGGCGGCGTGTGCGGCGCCATCGCATGCAGTGTGTGCGGGGAGTAGAGACGGTAGCAGACCCCGGGCGCGGTGCGCCCCGCCCTCCCGGCACGCTGTTCGGCCGAGGCGCGGGACTCGCGGACGGTGACCAGACGGTTCAGGCCGTTGCCCGGATCGTACTGCAGCCGCCGCGATACGCCGCAATCGATAACGGTCCGGACCCCTTCTATCGTCAGGCTTGTTTCGGCGATGCTGGTGGCCAGTACTATCTTGCGCTGCGGACCAGCCTGGATGACTCTTTGCTGCTCGGCGACCGGCAGATCGCCGTACAGCTGGCAGACGGTGACATTGCGACCAACGGCTCCCGATCCTGCCAGCTCGGCAGCGCAGGCGCGGATTTCGCCGGATCCGGGCAGAAACGCCAGTATGTCCCCTTCCGTTTCATGCAGCGCCCGGACAACCGCCGCAGCCATCCGCTGTGACAGGCGCGCTCGCCCCGTATCATCGAGATATTTCAGGTCAACCGGGAACATGCGCCCTTCCGAACCGATCACCGGGGCATTGTCAAGCAGCCGGGAGAGCGGCCCCAGGTCGAGCGTCGCGGACATCACGATGATCTTGAGATCGGGGCGGAGCTGCTGCACTTCACGGGAGAGGGCCAGCCCGAGATCGGCATGGATGCTCCGTTCATGAAATTCGTCGAAAATGAGCAGCGCCACGCCGGCAAGAGCCGGATCACCCTGAATCCGGCGGGTCAGGATCCCTTCCGTCACCACCTCGATCCGCGTGGCTTTGGAAACGCAGCTTTCAAAGCGGATGGAGTAGCCGACCGTCCCGCCGACCTCCTCGCCGAGAATCCCCGCCATCCAGCGCGCAGCCGACACCGCCGCGATCCGCCGCGGTTCCAGCATGAGTATGCGGCCGGCGCCCGGAGGGATCGCGTCAAGCAGGGCCAGCGGGACGCGCGTGGTTTTGCCCGCACCGGGCGGGGCATGGAGGATGATGCTCTGGTGATCCCGCACGGCATCGAGCAGTGCGGGGAGGATGTCGTCAATCGGGAGTCTGGTCATGGCTGGGTATACCTGGGGGATACGTGCAAAACATAGTGGGTACCGTTTCCGGCAGTCAATCCGTCGACGAGGCGTCTTTTTTCCGGGAGCTGCCTACAGGAGCCGGTTGAGAAAACCCCTGATCCGTTCGTTGTCGTGCGCCTTGCTGAAGAGCTCCTCCGGTGTCCCCTCGGCCAGGAAATTCCCCGACTCCATGAAGATGACCCGGTCCGCCAGCTCCCGCGCAAAGCCCATGTGATGGGTGACGATGATCATCGTCATCCCTTCGTCTGCCAGGGTATGGATGGTATCGAACACTTCGCCGACCAGCTCCGGGTCCAGGGCCGAGGTCGGCTCATCGAACAGCATCAGCTTGGGGCGCATGGCCAGGGCGCGGGCTATGGCCACCCGCTGCTTCTGCCCCCCCGACAGGGTGGCCGGAAACACGTCTCGCTTGTCGGACAGCCCCACCTTGGCCAGCATGTCGTTCGCGATGGAGCGCGCTTCAGCGGCAGATTTCCGCTGAACGGTCAACGGCCCCTCCATCACGTTCCCCAGCACGGTCATGTGCGGAAAGAGGTGGAAATGCTGGAAGACCATGCCGATCTCGGCACGCAGTGCGCTGATCGCCTGGGGGCGGTCCGGGTGGCGTTTGCCGTTGCGCAGTACATAGCCGACCTCACGCCCCTCGAAACGGATGGTCCCCTCATCGATCTGCTCCAGCATGTTGATCGACCGGAGCAGGGTTGACTTGCCCGAACCGGAGGGACCGATGATGACCAGTTTCTCGCCGGGAGCAACATCCAGATTGACGCCGTTGACCGCCGTCAGATCCTTGAAGCGTTTGGTGATGTTCTCCAGCGACAGGAGCGGGTTATTAGCGATGTTCATAGATTCCTGCCCGATATTCGATCTTTTCGAAGATGAAGGTGAAGATGGTCGTCAGCACCAGGTAGACGGCCGCTGCCAGCGCCAGTGCCGTGATGTTGAAATAGGTGTTGAAGAGCTGGTCGGCCGCTCGCATCAGTTCGACCATGGCGATGGTCGAGACGAGGGCGGTGTCCTTGATCAGGGCGATAAACTCGTTACCGACCGGCGGCATCAGCCGCTTGTATGTCTGGGGGATGATGATCCGCCGCATCGCCTGGCCGTAGTTCATGCCGATCGCCTTGGCCGCCTCCATCTGGCCGTGATCGATACTCTGGATTGCCCCGCGGATGATCTCGCCCAGATAGGCTGAGTAGTTCAAGCCGAGGCCGATGACCGCCGCGGTCAGCGGCGACAGGGTGATGCCGAGCGAGGGGAGGCCGTAATAGATGAAGAACAGCTGCAGCAGCAGCGGCGTGCCGCGGAAGAACCAGATGATGAACCAGCAGAGTCCGGAGACCGGCCGCAGGGTGCTGAGACGTCCCAGCGCGATCAGCAACCCCCCCAGCGGGGACACCAGCATCGTGCAGAGCACCAGCAGCAGCGTCATCAGCGCGCCCCTCCCCAGGGCGGGGAGAAAGCGGATGATGTCCGACAGCACCGTGTGCCACCCCGGCTTGAGCTGTTCCTGCAGTGCCGCGACGAAGTTGCGCGCTTCGCTGTTGTCGGGAAAGAGTCTCAGAACTTCCCGGCAGGAGGCAATCGCCTTGTCCGCAGCCTCCTGCGAGGCGTAGATGCGGGCGGCCTGCATGCGGCTTGATACGAAGGGACCGGCCTCTTCGCCGGGAGAGGGAGATGGAACCTGCTTGAGCAGCGTCAAGGCGCCGTCGAGATCACCGGCGGCCATCAGGTCGCTGGAGCGGCGGAAGAGCTGATCGTAATCAGCCGCACCCAGGCAGTTTCCGGCCAGAGCCCACAAAAAAAGCAGGGCCACAAAGGCCCTGCTGATGCAATATTTCATCGAAACCTTCACGGACTAGAATTTCTTCGGATTGGTCAGATCCTCTGCAAACCATTTGCGCGAGATCTTCGCCATGGCGCCGTCCTTGACCATCTTGTCCAGGGTCTGCTGCACTTTTTCGCGCAGGTCGGTGTCCCCCTTGCGGAAGGCCACGCCGAACGGCTCCTTGCTGATCATGCCGGGGATGATCTTGAACTTGCCGGGACGCTTGGCGATCATGTCACGGCCGGTGACATTGTCCACGACCACAACGTCGATGCGTCCGGCTTCCAGGTCAAGCAGGGCCTTGGGATAATCCTCGTACTCCTTCAGCTCTGTCGGAGCGTTGGCAAGCTTCTTGACGGCCTGTATGCCGGATGACCCCTTCTGGGTGCCGGCTTTGAAATTCTTGAGATCCTTGAGCCCCTTGAAACGCTTTTCCTTGAAATTGACGATGGCGATCTGGCCGTCCATGATATACGGCTTGCTGAAGGCAACCTGTTTGGCACGCTCCTCGGTGATCGTCATGCCGTTCCAGATGCAGTCGAATTTCTTTGCATCCAGGGAGTGGATCACGCCGTCCCAGGCGGTCGGCTGCCAGTCAATCCTGATGCCGAGACGCTTGCCGACCTCTTCGGCGGCATCGATATCGAAGCCGACCAGTTTGCCGTCGGCCTGGCGATACCCCATCGGCGGGAACGAATCATCCAGTCCGACCACAAGTTTGCCACCCTTTTTGACCCTGTCCCAGGAACCGTCTCCGGCAAAGGCGGACGCGGCAAGCAGTGACAGCACGAGGCACGACAACAGCAACGGCAGCTTCATCTTCATGGTTTTCATCTCCCCAAACAAAGATTTGACAAAACGGCCTGGATTATTCCAGAAAAGGTCTGACCAGTCAAGGGG
>JBAVTM010000305.1:0-3463 GCA_049696195.1 Desulfuromonadaceae bacterium
TGACAATCGTCCAAAAGGCCCTTTTCATTCCCCCTCCTCTTACACACCGTAGTTCAATTAAATCCGCATTAATTTAATGACATATATACCGGATAAAAGATTATTAGCAATAATTAAAATGCACAGCCTGAAAGTCCGCTTGATAACAATTCCAACGGTTTTACTCGATACATTACATACTGTCCCGGCGCCACACGGTCCGGCCGGAGATCAGTTGCTCCGGTTGATATACGTGCGGATCAGCCGGCTCTCGAGACTCAGGCGGAACAGCAGCGGCAGGAGGGCGGCCAGAAAGATGATGCCGCAGCCGATCCATTCCCGGCCGTTCAGCCGCTCCCCCAGTACGAAAAAACCGGCGATCAGGCTCCAGATCGGGTCGAGGGTGTAGATCAGCCCGGCCCGGGTGGGGGTGACGTAGCGCTGGTATATATTCTGGAGGGTAAAGCAGAATACGGTCGGCAAGACGGCGCAGTAAACAACCGACAGGATGGCCGGAGTGGTGATGCTGAAGGAGGGGAGGGGGAGCAGCAGCGTGGCGGCTCCGGCAATCAGCGTGACGGTGGCGAACTGAACGAGTGTAATCAGGAAAACGTCATCGTCCTTCAGTACCTTGGAGACCGAGATGATGTGGCAGGCGATCAGGAAAGCACAGAATGTCGATAAAAAATCTCCACGGTTGAACCCGCTTCCACCCCCCGTTGCCAGCAGCACGATTCCGGCTACCGCGAGGGCGATGCCGGCCATGTTGACCCGCCCGATCCGGTCGCGCCAGACTATTTTGGTGATCACCGGGATGAAGAGTACGAAGAGGTTGTTGAGGATGCCGGCCCGCGAAATGCTGGTGCCCTGGATACCGAAGACGAAGCTCAGGTTGGTCAGCCCAAGGGCGACCCCTACCGCCATGCCGCGGAGGAGGGTGCCGGTATCGAGTTTTTTCAGGCGCCTGGAGCAGACCAGCAGCATGATGGCGGTCGCCAGCATGAACCGGGCCAGTACAAACAGCGGTGGCGGGATCGTGGCGACACCGATCTTGGTGAAAAGAAAACTTCCCCCCCAGAAGAGGGTGGTCAGCACCAGAAAAAAATACACCCGGTTCATGGCGGGCGCTGTCGGCGCGGTCACAGGGGGGTGTCCCCGGCGGCACGTGTCAATGCCAGATATGCGCTGATAACCGGCAGATCGGCGGCGGCCCAGTCCAGTTCAGGCATGCGCCGCGGCTCGATCCATGTCAGGTCGTGGTGCTCGTGCGGGGTGATAGTCCCCCCTGCAAGCCGGCAGGTGAACGGGTAGAGGGTGACGGTGAAGTCGGGGTAGCCGTGGGTCGCGGGGGGTAGCGCGGCGCCGACCAGCACAGTGACGCCAAGTTCCTCCATCAGTTCGCGGATCAGGCATTCTTCGGGCGATTCGCCCGTTTCGATCTTCCCCCCCGGAAACTCCCACTTGAGCGGCAGGGTCATGGTCGCGCTCCGCTGCGCCGCCAGCACTTTTCCACCCTGTTCGATGATGGCGCAGGCCACGTGGAGATGGCGCATCACCGGGCGTCCGGCTGATGTTTCAGCATCTGGATGCCGACCCAGCGGCAGGCGAATTGATAGGCGATCCGGCCGCTGTTGTCACCCTTGTCATACCCCCACTGAATTGCCTCGGCCCGTGCCTCATCGCTCCAGAGAAGCGGTGACCCCTGCTTGGCAAAGAGCTTGTCCACCCATTGCCGGGTGACGCTGACGTATTGATCCTGATTGAAGGGATGGAAGCCGACCCAGAGCCCGAAGCGGCCGGAGAGCGAGATCTTTTCCTCGATCGCTTCGCCGTGATGCATCTCGTTGTTGACCAGCATCGCTCCCCGGTTGTCGGTTTCAAATTCGGGGAGGAGGTGGCGGCGGTTCGAGGTGACGTAGATCAGAACGTTGTCGGGGGGCGCATAGACGGCGCCGTCGAGGGCGCTTTTAAGCATCTTGTAGCTTGACTCCCCCACCTCGAAGGAGACATCGTCGGAAAAGATGACGAAGCGGTACGGCAGCCGCTTGATGCTGTCCACGATATCCGGCAGGTGGATCAGATCGTTTTTATCAACCTGGACGATCCGCAGTCCCTGTGGGGCATAGTTGTTGAGCATCGCCCGGATCAGGGAGGATTTGCCGGTGCCGCGTGTCCCCCATAAGAGAGTGTTGTTGGCGGGATACCCGGCCAGAAACTGGCGGGTGTTTTCTTCGACGGTCCGTTTCTGCTCTTCAATGCCAAGCAGATCGTCGAGCGTGATCTGCTCGATGCTGTCAACCGGTTCCAGATAGCCGCTGAAGGAATGCCGTCGCCAGTTGGCGGCGTGGCAGACCGCCCAGTCGATCTCGGCCACCGGTTTCGGCAGCAGCAGCTGCAGTGATGAAAGTACCTGTTTGAGTTGAGTTGCCAGTTCTTTGTCCATGGTGTCGCCTCGGAGGTGTATTTTTGTATGAGGCCATTTTCTGCTTCCATGCCGGAAAATGACTTCGGTAACGCACGTATCTGTTTATCTGGGTTTGGCGTCATTTTTTATCGGAAAATGCAATTGACGTTTCATTGGTAATAACATATTGTTTTAAGCGCGTCAGCCAGAATTACCGGTTGTTTGCGTGGAATGATGATGACCCATGGAGAGTCGTGCGATGTTTTTAAAGGTTACTGATCTTGCCGCCGCCATCGGCGTTGATGAAAAAACGGTGTTGAGCTGGATAAAAAACAGGGGGCTTCCTGCGCATAAGCAGGATGACCGGTATCGCATCAATCGGGTTGATCTGCTGGAATGGGCCACCGGGCAGGGTATTTCGATTCCTCCGGATCTGTTCGCCGCCGAAAACGAGAAGAGTCATTTCTCGTCCGTTTCGGAGGCGCTTCAGCGGGGGGGGGTCTTTTACGATCTGCCGGGCGACACTCCGGAAACGGCGCTCCGGGAGGTCGTTTCCAGGCTTGTACTGCCTCCGGGTCTGGATCCTGAATTCCTGCTGCAGACCCTTTTGGCCCGGGAAGCGCTCGGTTCCACCGCCCTCGGGAACGGCATCGCCATTCCCCACGTGCGCAATCCGATCGTCGGGCAGGCCGGAGAGTCGGCGATCAGCCTCTGCTTCCTCCGCAATCCGATCGATTTTGATGCCGTTGACGGCAAGCCGGTCACGATCCTCTTTACGCTGGTGACCCCCAATGTCAAGGAGCACCTGCATCTGCTGGCAAAACTAGCTTTTCTGCTCCATGATCAACCGTTTCAGGAACTTCTTCATCGTCCCGGCAGTGAAGCCGGGATCATGACCGCGATTCGTGCCCTGGAGGAAACTAAAATTAGAAAGTAAGAAGCTGTTTTCTGCACCGTTCCGGCAGAAAATAGCTTCGTTTACGCACTTATCCTGTTTATAGGGCCAGGAGGTAGCCGCATCATGGCGCAGGAGTTGTTCACCCCGAGTACCCTGATATTCAGTGCCACGCTGCTCGCCGC
>JBAVTM010000306.1:0-5559 GCA_049696195.1 Desulfuromonadaceae bacterium
AGCGTCGTAAAGCAGTGGGGGCACTGGGTAATGACCTTGGTTATCCGCTTCTCGGTAAAGAGCTGCACATTCTGTTTCGCTATCTTGTCGAAGACGAATTCGTTGCCGAGTCTGCGCAGACTGTCGCCGCAGCAGAGTTCCTCCTTGCCGAGTATGCCCCAGGAGACGCCCGCGGCATCGAGGATGGTGGCCAGCGCCACGGTCACATGTTTCTGCCGGGAATCAAAGGAGCCGGCACACCCTACGTAGAGCAGGTATTCGGTGGTATCGGCATCGAACGGCTTTACATCCAGGGTCGCATACCATTTGGTCCGGTCGGTGGGGGCGATCCCCCAGGGGTTGGAGCGTCCCTCCATGTTTTCGAACAGGTTCAGGAGTTCTTCCGGGAAGTTTGATTTCATCTGCACCAGGTGCCGCCGCATCTTGACGATCTTCGGCATCTGTTCGATCAGCACCGGGCAGGCGGCCATGCAGGCGCCGCAGGTGGTACACGACCAGATGGCGTCCTCGGAGATGCTCCCCTCCGCTGCGCCGATAAGCGGTTGGCCGGGAGTATGGGTGTCCTGGTCGAGACGGCCGTTCAGCAGGTTTATCTTGATGTCATGTATGACCTGGCGCGGATTGAGCGCTTTGCCGGTGGCGACCGCCGGGCAGACGTTCTGGCAGCGGCCGCATTCGGTGCAGGAGAAGCCGTCGAACAGGTCCTTCCAGGTCAGCTGGTCAACACTGCCGGCGCCGAAGCTCCCTCCTTTTATAAATGCCTCCCGCGGCTGGGTGTTCGGTTTTTCCTGACTCTTGAAGAAGCAGTTGGGAATGGCGGTCAGGATGTGCATATGCTTGCTGTGGGGGAGGTAGTTCATGAACAGCAGCAAGATGATGGCGTGGAGCCACCAGAAGAACGGAACCAGTTGATTCAGGTTCTCCGGCGGGACGGCGCCCAAGAGGTGTGCCGCCAGGGAGGATACCGGCATGTAGGCCGCGGCCGCTTCTTTGCCCATGGCGATCTGGGCGCCGTGGAGGCCGAAGTACGCGAGCATCAGCAGTGCGATGCTGCCGAGGATCAGGAAGGCCTCCAGGCTTTTTGCGCTTGTGTAGGAGGTTTCCATGTAGTCGGGGGCGAAGAAGAGCCGCCGGCATGAAGCCAGCAGCACACTTGCCAGGGCAAGGAGCGATACGGCGTCGAAGGCGAACAGCAGGGCATGATGCAGCGGCTCCGGCAGGAATGCCAGGCTTACTGCGGGAAAAAGACCCGAGAGGAGGAATTCGCCATTGGCAATGAGGAGAATGACGAAGGCCCAGAAGATGACGGCATGGTTCAGGCCGAACGGTTTCGCCATTACCCTTTTCTGGCCGAAGGCATAGAGAAGGGTGTTCAGGATTCTCCGGCCGGGCTGGTCAAAGCGGTCTTCCGCCGTGCCGATTGATACAAGGGCAACTCTTTTGTAGCAGCTCCAGCTGAAGAACAGCAGTGAGACGGCGAGAAGTGGTGCGTATATGGTGAAGTTTGGTGTCATGATTGGAACCTCGTAAATAGTGCGTGCCAGGGGTTGTTGGTTACTGCTGTTTCAGTTCACGTATTCCCCGGGTAAGTTCAGGGACGACCTGGAACAGGTCGCCGACGATGCCGTAGTGCGCCACTTCGAAGATGGGCGCTTCCTTGTCCCGGTTGATGGCGATGATCAGGTCGGAGTCCTGCATTCCCACCAGGTGCTGGATGGCGCCCGAGATGCCGCAGGCGATGTAGATCTTCGGCCGTACGGTCTTGCCGGTCTGCCCGACCTGGCGGTCATGGGGCATCCAGCCGGCATCCACGGCACTTCTGGAGGCGCCGACCACGCCGCCGAGTTCGTCGGCCAGTTCTTTCAGCAGTGAGAAGTTGGCGGGTCCCATGAGCCCTCTGCCGCCGGAGACGATGAATTCGGCGCCGGCGACGTCCACATGGTCTTTCCCTTTTTTGTCATTGATGACTTCAAGGACTTTGGTCAGGATGTCTTTTTCTTCGACGGGGCAGCTGATCCGGATGATCTCGCCGCCGGCTCCCTCCCGCCGTTCGGGAAGCGCCATGACGTGGGGACGGACCGTGGCCATCTGGGGACGGAATTTGTCGCACATGATGGTGGCCATGATGTTGCCGCCGAAGGCGGGGCGGGTCTGCATCAGGTTGCGTTTGTCATCCACGGCCAGGCCGGTGCAGTCGGCGGTGAGGCCGGTGCCGACTACGGTGGCGACGGCGCCGGCCAGGTCGCGCCCGAGTCCGGTGGCCCCCATCAGGATGATCTCCGGCTTATGGCCGTCGATCAGGTGGCAGAGGGCTCTCAGGTAGGCATCGGTGCGGTAGTGTTTGAAGACCGGGGCATCGACGAGGTAGGCTTTGTCGGCGCCGTAGGCGAAGGCCTCATGGCAGAGCGGTTCGACGTTTTCGCCGAGGACGATGGCGATCAGTTCGACGCCGATGGCGTCGGCCAGTTCCCGTCCCTTGCCGAGGAGCTCCCATGATACCCGGGCCGGTTCCCCTTCGGTCTGTTCGATGAAGACCCAGACGCCGCGGTAGGCGGCGAGTTTGGCCGCCAGTGCCGCGGCTTCGGGATCGTCGTCTTCCGCTTCGCCTCCGGCTGTCTGCATCAGTTCATCGAGGATCTGCTGCTCCTCGGGGGTGAAGAAGAGGTCGATGGCCTGGGCCGGGCAGACCTTGACGCATTTGACGCAGCCGATGCATTTCTCGCTGTCGATCAGCGGTTCGCCGGCGTCGGTCATGGATATGATGTTTATGGGGCAGGAGCTCTCGCAGCGGGCGCCGCAGGCGATGCATTTTCCTTCGATGATCCGGGCCTTGCCGCGGGGCTTCTTGATCGGTTTCTTGATTTCTGTCATGGTTCCTCGCTCCTCGTTCCTCACGCCTCGTTCCTCGTTCCTCGATCCTCACGCCTCGTTCCTCGATCCTCGATCCTCAGACCGGCAGCAGGTCCCTGCTCAGCAGTTTCTCCAGCAGCAGCTTCGAGGTCCCTTTCGGGTCTTGCAGTCCATCGCCGATTATCTCGCCCTTCTCCCGTTCGGGGGAGAATATCCTGCTCACCCAGGTCGGGGAGCCCTTGAGGCCGATCGAGTTCACATCCAGTTTCAGGACTTCGTTGTTCCAGACTTTCACCTCCATATCCTGGGAATCGAGCCTGAGCGGAACATTCGGGTAGCGGGGGCGGTTCAGTTCGCGCACGACGGTCAGCATGGCCGGCAGCGGCGCTTCGACGATTTCGTGACGTCCTTCCAGTTTACGTCTCACCCGTATCTTCTTATTGGCCAGGTCCACCTCTTCGACCCGGTCCACCAGGGTCAGTTGGCTGTAGCGGTTCCGCGTGGCGATGCCGGGGCCCACCTGCGCCGTGTCGCCGTCGATGGTCTGTTTGCCGCACAGCACCAGGCCGACTTCTTCCGTTTCAGACAGTTTCTTGATCGCCGCGGAGAGCACGTTGCTGGTGGACAAGGTATCGGCACCGCCGAAAGCCCGGTCGGACAGCAGGATCGCCTCGTCCACACCAACCGCCAGGGCCTTTCTGAGAGTGGCTTCCGCATTGGGCGGCCCCATGGAAATTGCAACTACGCGCATGCCAAACTGGTCCTTCATGCGCAGCGCCTCTTCCAGCGCGTGGGTGTCGTAGGGGTTGGCGATGAACGGGATCCCCTCCCGGACCAGGGTGTTGGTCACCGGGTCGATCTGGACCTGGGTCGTATCGGGAACCTGCTTGATACATACAACTATCTGCATGATAATTACTCCTTGCTTTACTGTCTCAACGTCGGCAACCAGAGAAAAGCCAGGGGGATTGCTCCCCCCGGTTCCGAAAGGAGCACACATGGCAATATGTGCCCGTCCAACACCATTTCACCCGTTACCGGCGGCGACGTCCCGGTACGGGCCATAGTGGAGTATCGCTTCCCGTATCAGCTCGGATAAGCTTCTCCTGGTATCCCGGCTTATCTCTTCCATGGCCGCCTTCTCCTGATCGGTAACCCTGATGGAGATGACGCAGTACATCGGGTTTTCTTTATACTTTCCCATCACTCTAACCTCTTGTGCACGGGCTTCATTAATCGTTACGGCTTGTAGATCTTCAGCAGCGCCTGGGCCATCTCGGCCGGACTCGCCGCCACGCTGATGCCGCACTCTTCAAGGACTCTGACCTTCTCTGCCGCCGTGCCCTTGCCGCCCGAGATGATCGCCCCGGCATGCCCCATGCGTTTGCCGGGAGGGGCGGTGACGCCGGCGATGTAGGCGGCCACCGGTTTGGTCATATGCTCTTTTACGAACCAGGCCCCCTCTTCCTCCGAACTGCCACCGATTTCGCCGATCATGATGACCGCTTCGGTATCAGGGTCGGCTTCAAACATTCTCAGCACGTCCAGATGGTTGGTGCCGTTAACCGGGTCGCCGCCGATGCCGACGCAGGTGGACTGACCCAGGCCGAGGCAGGTCAGCTGCCAGACCGCTTCGTAGGTCAGTGTGCCGGAACGGGAAACCACCCCGACCTTGCCCGGTTTGTGGATGTAGCCGGGCATGATGCCGATCTTGCACTGGCCGGGTGTGATGACGCCGGGGCAGTTGGGACCGACAAGGCGGGTCTTCTTGCCCTGCATGTACTGTTTGACCTTGACCATGTCCAGGACCGGGATCCCTTCGGTAATGCAGCAGATCAGTTCGATGCCGGCATCGACCGCTTCCATGATCGAGTCGGCGGCGAAGGGGGGCGGGACGTAGATGACCGAGGCGGTAGCGCCGGTCTGGTGTACGGCTTCCACCACCGTGTCGAAGACCTGAAATCCGTCAACGACCGTGCCCCCTTTGCCGGGAGTTACGCCGCCCACCATCTGTGTCCCGTACTCGCGGGCTCCCTGGGCATGGAACAGGCCGGTTGAGCCGGTAATTCCCTGGGTGATGACTTTGGTATGTTTATCGATCAGAATACTCATGAGTTGGCTCCTTTCACGGCCCGGACAATTTTCTGAGCCGCATCGGCCATGCCGTCGGCGGCTACGATGTTCAAGCCGCTCTCGGCCAGCATCTTTTTGCCGATCTCCACATTGGTGCCTTCCAGGCGCACTACCAGCGGAACCTGCAGGGAAACCTGCTTGGCGGCTTCGATGACCCCGGTGGCGATGACGTCGCACTTCATGATGCCGCCGAAGATATTGACCAGAATCCCTTTGACGTTTGTGTCGGAGAGGATGATCTTGAAGGCTTCGGTGACGCGTTCGGCGGTGGCCCCGCCCCCGACGTCCAGAAAGTTGGCCGGGTCGCCGCCGTAATGCTTGACGATGTCCATCGTGGCCATGGCCAGACCGGCGCCGTTGACCAGGCAGCCGATGTTGCCGGTCAGCGAGATGTAGGAGAGGTCATGCTGGGAGGCTTCGATCTCGTTGGCGTCCTCTTCGTCAAAGTCACGCATGTCACTGATCTGCAGATGCCTGAAGATGGCGTTGTCATCGAAGCCGAATTTGGCATCCAGCGCCAGCAGGTCGTTTTCGGCGGTAACCACCAGCGGGTTGATTTCAAGCATGGAGCAGTCA
>JBAVTM010000307.1:0-2611 GCA_049696195.1 Desulfuromonadaceae bacterium
GTCCCAGGACAGCGCCGACCGAGTTCTGATGGAAGTACACCTTTTCGGCAAGCAGCGGCTCCTTGACGGTTACCACACCGGCTACGGTGTCGTTGTGCCCGGCCAGGTATTTGGTCGCACTGTAGACGGCGATGTCCGCTCCCAGGTCGAGCGGCCGGAGCAGATAAGGGGTCAGAAAGGTATTGTCGGCGATCAGCAGCAGGCTGTTCGCTTTGCAGAATGTTGAAATTGCCCGGAGGTCGGCGAATTTAAGGAGCGGATTGGTGAGGGTTTCGACAAAGACTCCTCTGGTTGACGGCTGGAGGGCCGCCGCTATTGCAGCCGTATCGCTGGTATCAACATAGCTGAAGGAAAGTCCGTACTGGCTGAAAATCTTGTCGAACAGGCGACAGGTGCCGCCGTAGAGATCTTCAGTCACGATCAGGTGGTCACCCGATTTGAAAAGCAGCAGCAGGTTGGCGATCGCCGCCATGCCGGACGAATAGGCGAAGCCGCGGGCCGCGCCGTCCAGCCGTGCGATGCCGTCTTCAAGTGCCTGACGGGTCGGATTACCCGAGCGGCTGTAATCATAACCGGTGCTTTGGCCGAGTCCCGGATGCCTGAAGGTGGCGGTCTGATAGATCGGCACGGTGACCGCTCCGGTACGACTGTCCCATTCAAGTCCGATCTGTACCGCCTGCGTTGCGATGTTCATGGTCTCCTCCAAAATAAAAAATCCCCTTCCGGGGTGCGGAAGAGGATCGTGTGGATGGCGCTCTTCCTTATCTCCCGAAACCTTTGTAAAGGTTCCGCTGGATTTGGCACCTTGCCGGAAGGCTGGTTGCCGCGACGTCACAGGGCCAGTCCCTCAGTCGCTCTCGATAAGAATATGTATGTTGAGTTAATCCGTGTGAAATATACGGTTAAAAATATCAGTTGCACGGCAAACGTGTCAATAAATATTTTTGCATGCATCCCGTCCGACCGGCACGAAGGTCTCTTCGCGGGCAACCAGCATCTCGGAGGTGACATCGGCCATGATCGTAGGTTCAAAGAAAGTGCCCCCCAGGCGGTGGCGCGGGAAGCCTTTGGTAGTGACCGTTGGCGGATAAGCCGTCAGAAATGCCAGAGCGAATATAAAAAACATTCAGCCAGAAACGGGAACCGCTCGCAGCATGACGGAGATGGCAGACATCACCGCCCCCTAAAAAACGGTAATAGTTTTTGATAGTTCGAGTATACTCGATGATTCCGGAATTGAAAACGATCATTGTTTAGAGGGTGTTATGTATACGTGAAGTAAAAAAGAGGTGCATTTTATTTTAAAAATGAGGTATTGTTCGAAAGTTAATGATAACCACCCGAATGCTGCAGCGTACATTTTACGAAAGTCTGGAGATTCCATTGGCACCTACTGAACGAAGCTTTGTTACCAACGTCTGGGATTTTTTCTGTTCTCTTAAACTGACCCTCTTTCTGCTGATTTCACTGGCTTTGACCTCGATAATCGGCACGGTTCTGCCGCAGGGAGCGCTGCCGCCTGAATATGTCGCCCAGATCAGTCCCGCCAAGCTGCAGATATACTCCAGGCTCGGTTTCTTTGACATGTACCACTCCTGGTGGTTCATTGCCCTGCTCTACGTGTTCAGCCTGAATCTGATTTCCTGTTCAATCAAGCGCCTGCCGCACGTATTCAAGTTTATCAGCGAGCCGACTCTCGTACTGGGTGAGGGGCAGCGCAACTCTTTCCCGTTAAAGAAAGAGCTGTCTTATTCCGGCTCCATCGAAAAAGGGAAGGAGCGACTGGCCGCTTTTCTCGGGAAAGAGTTTTCGTCGCCGGTGATCACCGAACACAATGGAGAATACCACCTCTTTGCGCAAAAGACAGCCTGGTGCCGTCTGGGGGTCTACGTCGTCCACTTCAGCATCCTGGTGATTTTCGTAGGAGCAATCATCGGCTCTCTGTTCGGATACAAGGGGTTCGTCAACATTGTCGAAGGAACCAGCGTTAACTCCTTTGAAAATAGAAACGGCCAGCAGATGCCGCTTGGTTTCGACGTTCTCTGCGAAAAATTCAACGTGGAATTTTATCCCACCGGTTCTCCCAAGGAATTCAGGAGTACGTTGACGATTCTGGAAAATGGTAAACCGGTTCCCGGTTATTCACAGGTGAAGGTTATCGTCAACGAGCCGCTGACCTACAAAGGGATCACCTTTTACCAGTCCAGCTATGGCCAGGCGAGTGGAGAGAGCGAACATTATATTTCCGTGACTCCGCGAAATGGCGGTGCCGCTGAAAAGATAACTGTTCGTGAAGGTGCTGCGGTTACCCTGAAGGATGGCACGACCCTCAAGCTGCTCGAAGCAACGCAGGAGGTGCGCCAGTTCGCCCCCGGTTTTTCCGGGCCGGCCGCCCGCATCGAAGTGACTCCGAAAGGGGCTGCGCCGCAGACCTTTATCGCGTTTAAGGATTTTCCCGAGATGAATGCCCGGCGGGGCGATGCTCTGATCTTCGGTTATGAAGGGACGAACGCCAAGCAGTATACCGGCCTGCAGGTCGCCAAAGACCCGGGCGTCTGGGTGGTCTGGCTCGGATGCACCCTGATGGTGCTCGGCATTATCATCGCTTTTT
>JBAVTM010000308.1:0-7569 GCA_049696195.1 Desulfuromonadaceae bacterium
GGCTCGAACAGGCCACCATGAACGTCACCCTGATTGAACACACCCCCAATCCTGAACGTACCGTAGCGTTAGCTGCCCGTCTCTGTTATTCGCCAACCTCAATTGATGATTTACGGGAAAAACTGGCGGCTTCAGATATAGAGTCGTTTCTGGACAAGATCATGTCACTGGGCCACCACTCGGTGCTTGAACACGCCTCGTTCACCTTCGGCATCGAGGGGATTTCGCGTGTCACAACTCACCAGCTGGTGCGTCACCGCATCGCCTCGTTTTCTCAGCAGTCGCAACGCTACGTGTCGCATAAGGATCAGTTCACCTCCATCATGCCTGCCTGCATTGCCGAGAATCCCGAAGCCAGGCAGATATTTGACCTTATGTCGAAAACCGCTCACCAGGCGTACGCCCAGCTGATCGAGATGGGGATTCCGGCCGAAGACGCCCGCTACATTCTGCCCAACGCCACCGAGACCAAGATCATCATGACCATGAATGCCCGCGAACTGCTGCACTTTTTTGCCCTCCGCTGCTGTCAGCGTGCCCAGTGGGAAATTCGCGAGATGAGCATCGAGATGCTGCGGCTGGTAAAAAGGATAGCGCCGGTCATCTTCCGTCAGGCCGGTCCAGGATGCGTAGGCGGCCCCTGTCCTGAGGGAAAGTTTTGCTGCGGGCAGACAGCCGACGTCAGGGAATTCTTCAAAAATCTGGAATAGCCTTTAAAGACAAAGCCGGAACCGTTAGGTTTCCACCTGCCAACGGTAAAAACTCAAGTCACAAAAAAATAAAGAGGTCACATGGATAAGATACACGTTGGCGGCCAGGCGGTCATTGAAGGGGTAATGATGCGGGCCCCCCGCTCGGTTGCCATTGCAGTCCGCCGTCCCGACGGCGAGATCATCGTCAGGAAAGAACTGGTGGTGCCGCTCTCCGAGCGCTTTCCGATCGTCAAGCTGCCGATAGTGCGCGGTGCGGTGGCGCTCTTCACCTCCCTGATCATCGGCATCAAGGCACTCAGTTTTTCAGCCAACGAAGCGATGACCGAAGAGGAAAAAGAGAAAGAGCAGAAAAAAGATGGCGGCAAAGGTAGCGGGAGTGAACTCTCTTCGTGGGCCATGGCCGGTACGATGTCGATTGCCTTCGGTTTCGGAATCTGCCTGTTTTTTCTGTTCCCGCTCTATCTGACCAAACTGCTGACGCCGGTCATCGGCGACAACAACATCATCTTCAACCTGGTGGACGGCGTCATCCGGGTGGTTGTCTTTCTCCTCTACATCTGGGGTATCTCGCGGATGGAGGATATCCAGCGGGTTTTCGAATATCACGGCGCCGAGCACAAATCCATATTCGCCTTCGAGGACGGGGTTGCATTGACGGTTGAAAATGTCCGCCGCTACAGTCGCCTCCATCCCCGCTGCGGCACCAGTTTCCTGCTGATCGTGATGCTGGTCAGCATCGCCGTATTCTCCCTGATACCCAAGCTCTGGCCGTTTTATCTCAAAGCGGGATCGCGGATAATTCTGCTGCCGATGATCGCCGGCATCTCCTATGAGTTTCTGAAATGGAGCGCACAGCACGACAGCCACCCGCTCGTCAAGATGGTGATCACCCCCGGACTGGCGCTGCAGCGTCTGACCACCCGCGAGCCGGACGACAGCCAGCTTGAAGTCGCCATTCGCGCCATGAATGAAGCGCTGGAGGTAAATGCAGGCTACAAGGATGACCGGCTAGTGGTGTAAACCCGGTCTCCCCTGTCTGTCAAACATATGCTCTCCTTCGAAATTACCCACCAGGACCACTGCCGCCGTCTGGAAAGTTATCTGCGGACCCTGATGCCGGCATCGCCGTTCGGCTACGCACGCAAACTGATCAAAAGCGGGGCCGCCAAGCTCAATGGCGCTCCGGCAACGGCCAACACCCTGCTGTCCCTCCGCGACACCGTCACGCTCAAGGAAAGTGCCACTACGGCTGCACAACTGGCACCGGTCCGTCCGGCTCTGGACATCCTCTATGAAGACGGCCTGATTCTGATTGCCAACAAGCCGCCCGGTCTGCCGATGCACCGCACCGCCGAATTCGAGGACAACCTGGTGGACGTCGGCCAGGCGTATATGACCGTGCGCGCCACACCCTGTAAACTGTATCCGGTAAACCGTCTCGATCGCGGCACATCGGGAGCGGTGATTCTGGCCAAGAGCTCCAGTTCTGCCGCCATCTACGGCAGGCAGGTGAAAGAGACCGGCCTGGACAAGCTCTACCTGGCGCTGGTATGGGGAACCCCTGACAGCAGCGGCATCATCAACGAAACACTGGACGGCAAGGAGTCGGAGACCCGGTACGAGACCATTCTCGCCGGTGAAAACTGTTCCCTGCTGGCCGTCACCCCGATCAGCGGGAGGATGCACCAGATCCGCCGCCATCTGGCTTCGATCGGACGCCCGGTCGTCGGTGACAAACGCTATGGCGGCGGCGACCTGCCGGAGCTGGCGGGATTCGCGCTGCACTCATTCCGGACGGCGCTGGCTCTGGATGAAGCGGGCGAATTGACCGTCTGCGCACCGCTGCCGGATGAAATGCTGGATCTCTGCGAACGGAGAGGGATCGGGCGGGACAGGCTGCTGGAAACATTGCTTCAACTGGTCTAGAATAACCCGCGATAGTTCAATACGCTTCGGCTGATCCAACGGGAGGCACCATGAGCGGAAAAACCATTTTCATTACCGGCGCGTCAGCCGGATTCGGCGCGGCCTGCGCCCTCATGTTTGCCACCGGCGGAAACCGCCTGATACTGACCGCCCGGCGACTCGAACCGCTCCTGAAGCTGCAGGAAGAGCTGTCTGCTGATGCCGAGGTGCAGGTAATCCCGCTGGACGTGACTGACCGCGAGGCGGTACAGGGTGCAATAGAGTCGTTACCTGAACGCTTCCGCTCTATCGACGTGCTGCTCAATAATGCCGGTCTGGCGTTGGGACTGGAACCGGCCCACCGTGCGGATCTGGATGACTGGGAAACGATGGTGGACACCAACATCAAGGGGGTGATGTACTGCACCCGCTTCATACTGCCCGGCATGGTGGCCCGTAATTGCGGCCACATCGTCAATATCAGCTCAACCGCCGGTGCCTGGCCCTACCCGGGCGGCAACGTCTATGGCGGAACAAAGGCTTTTGTCACCCAGTTTTCCCGCAACCTGCGGTGCGACCTGCTCGGCACTCGCGTGAGGGTCTCCTGCATCCAACCCGGCATGGCCGAAACGGAATTTTCAAAGGTACGCTTCAAAGGCGATGACGAGCAGGCCGCCGACGTGTACCGGGGGACGGAGCCGCTGACGGCCGAAGACATCGCCGAAACGGTGCGATGGATCGTCAGCCAGCCGCCGCATGTCAACGTCAACACCCTGGAACTGATGTCGATCGATCAATCCTGGGGACCGTTCGCTATTCACAGGGAACCGAAATAACTAACTACAAGGAACATTCGTCATGGCAAAAGAACTCTACGTCGGGCATATCTCGGAGCAGGCAACCGAAGAAGATCTCCGCAAACTTTTTGAAATTATGGGGGTCGTCACCTCGGTCCACCTGATCGTTGACGAACAGACCGGCGAATTCAAGCGCTGCGGCTATGTCCGGATGCTGTCCGAGGTCAACCTGAATGAAGTCGTGGAAACCCTCGACGGCACCTATCTGATTGACCGCTGTATCGTCGTCAGCATCGCCAAAGCGCAGAAAGATCGTCCGGCCAAGTCACCATTCGTCAAGAGAAAACCGCTGGCGAATTCCCGCCCGGCGGCATCTGCCCGTCCTGCCCGTCCTGCCACATCTTCACGTCCTGCATCGGCGTCTGCTCGTCCTGCGGCGAGTGCCCGCCCGGCAGCGGCCAGGGATGCCGGCTTTAACGAACGCCCGGCCGCGGAAAAAAGAGCAAAGAGCTCTCGCCCCGTGATTAAGGAAGCGACTAAAACCGGCCGTTCTTCCGCAGCGAAAGAGGCTGTCAGGAAGTTTCGGCCTGCTGCCGCTAAAGATGCTGCCGGAAGCGGGCGCCCTGCTCCTGCAGGCAAACGCACCGGACGTCCGGCCGCCGGAAAGCGACAGGGGGAGGGTTCACGTCCGCCGTCCAAAGGGCGCAAATAGACAGCCCTTTACCGCAACCAGAAGTAGGTGCCTCTAGGCAAGACGCAAAGCTCGCAAAGAAACCTTAAGATAGTTTTGCTTTTCTTCGCGTCCTTTGCGCCTTTGCGGTTCAAATTCAGGTTATAGGAGCACACCATGAAGATCTTCAGCTTCATTTCCTTGTTAACTCTCCTGTTTATTCCCACCCTTGCCATCTCGGCAGAACCGCAGCGCATTCCCGCACCATCCCGCATAACGGCCGTCACCGTCTACGCAGACCGGGCGCTCACCACCCGCAGTGCCACGCTCACCCTCAAACCGGGCAGCTACCTGATTGCCTTTGAATCCCTGCCGACGCTGATACTGGACGATTCGGTCCGAGTGGACGGAAAAGGAACCGCCGCGACGACCATAACGGGGCTGGAGATCAAGCGGCTGTTCCTGGAGCAGAGCGGCGAAAAACGCGTGCAGGAGTTGCAGGAGGAAATCCTGACTCTGGAGAAACGCTCCGCCGGGCTGGACGCCAAAAAGGCCGGCATCACGGCGCAAAAGACATTCCTCGAATCGATCCGGGTTGCCTGGGGGGACCGCATCTCCAAGGAGCTGGCCATCGGCCGACCGACCTCGGCAGAGTTGCAGGCCGCTTCTACCTTTGTCGGCACCGGAATAGCCAAGGCCGAAGAGCAGAGCCGGGATATCGAGTTTGACACGAAAAGTATCAAGGACAGGATTGATGCCTTGCGCCGCCAGCAGAATGAAGCGACCGGTTCAGGTCGCAAAGAGGTCAAAACAGTTGAGGTGGCGGTTGACGTCACCCGCGCGGGGAGCCTGACACTTGAGCTGGCGTCGATGACCCCCCAGGCAAGCTGGGAGCCATCCTACGATGTCCGTTTGGCTTCAGACGGCAAAATGGCCGACCTTGCCTTTCAGGCCATGATCCGCCAACAGACCGGTGAAGAGTGGCGCAACGTCGATCTGACACTTTCCACCGCCCGCCCGGCAATCGGCGGTGCGCCGCCGGAACTGACGCAGTGGAATATCTCGCTGTACCGCCCCCGACCGATGATGTCGGAGATGGCCTACCCGGCGGCAGCACCGGTGCTACTTGGGAGAGCGAAAAAGGCCAGTCGGGCTGAAATGGAATATGGATCTGCGGATATGGCAAAGAGTGAAGAAGCCCCCGCCGAATTCGCCGTTGCCCAATTCAGTGACGAGCAGTCGTCGGTCTCGTTCCACGTTCCCCGCGCGCTCGACATCCCGGCCGACGGCAGCCGCCACGGCACGATCGTCGCGGTAGAACAGCTGCCGGTCAGCATCGAATACCTGGCTGTACCGAAACTGTCGCCAGCCGTGTTTCTCAAATCCGAACTTGTTAACCGCGCCCCCTACCCGCTCCTTAAGGGCAAGGTCAACACCTTTATCGGCAACAGTTTCACCGGCAGTTCCCGCCTGAACAAGGTAGCCGCCGGTGAAAAGTTCGAGCTGTTTTTCGGCAACGACGATCAGATATCGGTCAAACGGGAAGAGCTGAAGCAGCACAAGGAAGCGGGACTGTTCGGCAGGAACCGGGTCAGCTACCGCTATCGCATCGAGATGAACAATTTCCGCAAGGAGCCGCTGACCCTCACCCTGCGTGACCAGCTGCCGGTCGCCGGCGATGAGGAGATCAAGGTATCGCTGGAAGAGCCGTCCCTCAAACCGGCGGAGGTCAAGAATGATGGGACGATCATCTGGAAGACGCCGCTCAAGGCGGGAGAAAAGAAGGAGCTGACCTTCGGCATCCTGGTGGAATACCCGAAAGACAAGGAAATCAGCGGTCTGTAAATTCAACCAGATGTTTGCGATAACGCAGTGGAACATGTTTCTGCTGCAGTTTTGGATTATGCCGTTCTGCGATGGCGTGGCGCTGAAAATAGCGCTGCCACAGGGCGGCATAGTCATGTTCGGTCGCGGTGAGAGTCGGCTCGGCGGTCAGTTCGATATCCCTGACCAGGCGCCATGACGTCAGATCATACAGCGCCGCCTGATTGCGCTGCAGGTCGTGAATCATCCAGGGGCGGTCGCCAACCCGTTCGACGAAGTGGGGGGCGATGAACGCCAGTATGTCGGCCTCCGGCTCGATTTGGGCGTACAGAAAACCGGCCGCCACTTCGCGAAAGCGCACAAACCCCATGAATTTATGGGCCTCATGCGCCACCTGCCGTGCGATTCTATTGACCGAATAGACCGGCTCCTCCGCCAGCATCAGGCACAAGCGTTTTTCTACTTCCAGTCCCAGCGTAAGATAACGCCACACCAACAGCTCAATCCCCGCTTTCTGACGGTGAAATGCATAACGCGCCGTGGCAAACGCCTCCTGCGAAACCGCATCGACAAAACGCTTCCGGAATGCCAGCGCACTCTCCCGCACCGTCACAACCTCGCGAACCTCACCGGCAAAAAGCCCGACGGCATGAGTATCGCCAGCCAGTACAAACTCCGGCTGCCCTCCCCTCGCCTCCAGACAGTCGGCCACGGCGCAGAGGAAGCCTTCAAAGCTGCCGTCGTAGCGGTAGGTTGTCATCACAATTCACCCGTCAGCGCCGTGGCATCCGGCATCGTGGCAAACAGTTCCAACTGATCCAGCCGTGCCGGTCGACGGGTCGGAGCCAGCAAGCGCTCCATCAGACGCGGCCCGTCCAGCCTGATCCCGCCCAGATACCGCCCCCCCGCGGTCAGAAAATATTTTGCACGCTTCAACACCACCCCCAGCTTTTTCAGCTCCACCTCACCCAGACGGGTGCCGCGCCGGGCCTGTACGATGCGCTGGGCAGAGCGCACACCAATCCCCGGCACCCTCAGCAGCACCTCATACTCAACGCGATTGACCTCCACCGGAAACAGTTCCAGGTGGCGCAGCGCCCAGTCGCTCTTGGGGTCGAAGCGCATGTCCAGATTGGGGCGTGCTTCGTCCAGCAGTTCATGGGCGGCAAAACCGTAAAAGCGGAGCAGCCAGTCGGCCTGATAGAGGCGATGTTCCCGCAGCAGCGGCGGCGTGGGGAGCGCAGGCAGGCGGCTGTCGCTGGACCCCGGAATATAGGCCGAGTAGTAGACCCGCTTCAACTCAAGTCGATTGTAAAGACCCTCCGTCAGGGTGATGATATCCCGGTCGCTCTCCGGCGTGGCACCGACGATCAACTGGGTACTTTGCCCCGCCGGGGCAAAATGGGGCGCGCGACGCGATTTCGTACGGGCTTCCTTGGCTTCGACAAGCAGGCCGCTCACCTGGCGCATCGGGTTGATCACCGACTCGCGCGGTTTGTCCGGTGCCAGCAACGCCAGACTCTGCCGACTGGGAAGTTCGATATTGATACTGACCCGGTCGGCATAGCGACCCGCCTGGGCGATGAGAAGCGGATCGGCGCCCGGCACAAGTTTGAGGTGAATATAGCCGTTGAAGCGTTCCACTTCCCGCAAGCGACGG
>JBAVTM010000309.1:0-2801 GCA_049696195.1 Desulfuromonadaceae bacterium
TATGACGCATGTGGTCTTAATAACGTCATCCTGGGCGGAATTACCGTGGGCACTTGTCCTGAGTGTAATTGCTTGGTGCCCAAAATACCTCAAATGGAAGCTCTGCACGACTGTATTGCTCATGCACTCGTAAAGAAAGAAGAGCGACTCACACCAGTCGAAATCGTGTTCTTGAGGAAATCGTTAGGTTGGTCAGGGACCGACTTCGCGGAGAATATGCAGTGTGACAAGTCCCAAATTTCGAAATGGGAAAATGGCAAAGCGAATATGGGTAAGCAAACTGAGTTGCTGTTTCGCGAGATTGTGGCCGGAAGAAAGAAAATAACCGACTACAAGAGGGTAGACGCCGCACGCAAAGAGGCAAATAAGGTTGTTTCGCTGTTCGTAAGGATGGCAGATAATTACTGGGCGGAGCCTGAGTGGAGAGAAGCGGCGTAATGCCAGAATAAGGAAGTTCCGCGAAGTACCGGGGACATCCATACTTAATACAAAAGGCGGCCAATTGGACGCCTTTACTGTTTACCACCCGGCATAGTTGCTGAAAAGGCAGCGTTCGGCATGCCATTGGTATCTTCTTTCAGTCAGCACTTTTTTACCTCGTTTTCTGTTACCATATTAAGAAAGAGAGAGTATTTCTGCAGAGGAGGCGCGATCATGAGGGGTCGAACAATCATTGCTATGCTGCTGATGCTGGCAACGGCCGCATGCAGTACCTACCGCAGGGAGTTTGACACGAATCCACCATTTGCTTCCCACTACTACCGGAACTTCGACGTTGAGGTAGTCTGGCAGACGGAACGCACCGGCCAGGATGTCCACCTGTCCGGTGCGGTTACCAACCGTCGTTACGCATTCCTGCGGGATCTGGAGCTGACAGCCAGGGTCGTCGACGAAAAGGGCAATGTGTTGGCTAGGGAAACAATCAATGACTTCCCTACCTATATCCGATCAGGGGAGGCTGCGCCTTTCAGTATGAATCTCAGCCTCCTTGGCGGGACTACTCCGGCACAGCTCCGTTTTAACTATACCTACTTCCTGGCCGAAGAACCGCCCGCATTCAGAGGATATGGCGGATACGATGACATCCCGCATTTCGGCAATTTCGACGCACCGCTGTGAGTTAAGTATGCCGAATTCCGGGACACCATACTTAATTCAAAAGGCGACCAAGCGGTCGCCTTTATTTTTTCTGCGGTAACTCGAAATGTACTGCCCAGGCAAAGTTTGCATTCGTTCCTGGCTGCATCAATCCTTCAACCTGTCCCCTGCTGACCGGTAGACGGCAAGATTTTCCCGCTTTCCGACGGCCACAACAATCACCACGATGTGCTTGTCGTCAACTTGGTAGACAAGCCGGTAGCCGGCGTTTTTCAGCTTGATCTTGTAGCAGTCGGGCATACCGGAAAGCCTGGCCGACGCGACACGGGGCCGAATCACCCGCTCGGCCAGCTTTTTCTTGAACTGTTCGCGGATCGTACCGTCGAGCTTTTGCCACTCTTTGAGAGCCGACTCTTTGAATTCGAGGTTATAACTCATCGAGGGAAACCTTGACGGTCGGTTCGTTCGCCCTCTCCTTGACGAGGCGGGAAAGCTCGTAATCCTCGAATTTCTCCATCAGTATTTCAAACGCCTCTGCCGGGATGAGGTAGGCGCTGGGTTTGTTGTGGTTGAGAATGGCAACCGGTGCGCCTTCTGCCTCATTGATGATGCGTGTGGGATTTTTTTTCAGGTCGCTGATGCTGACGGAAGCGCGTGCGAAAATTCGATCCATAAATGACCTCTTTGATAACCTTATTTGTGGTTTAAATATAGGTCATATTTCCCGCCACGGCAAGAACTTATGTGGCGATAGAATTCCGGAGAATAATTCCGGCAGGAAATTCCGGGGATTTTGTGGAATCCGGAGACATAATGCCGATTGTTAAGGGTGGGCCAATAGGCCATCTTTCCTGTTGCCATAAATGAGACAGACATCATCAGGGACTGTCGTTCCGTGAGGAGAACCGCTCGCGGTGCCAGATGAGCTCTCCGTTGCGGTAAACCTCGCAGACCCGGTGCAAGGGGATGGATAACGGCTCGCCGGCTGCATCAGCCAGCTGAAAGGAAAAGTGGTCATCCGGGTCAAACCGCACTTTGCCGAACGGAATCACGATGACCCGCTCTTCGAGGCGGTCGAAGTAGCCGATGGCGAACTTTCCCCGGCCGAATTCACGGTCCCAGCGGATGCGGTCGAGCAGCGCGCGGATAGTGATCATAGGCTCTCCATTAAAGCAGCGTGCAGCCCATTTACCAGGCCTGGATGAAACCGGGGCGTCATGCGTCGCCTCCCTTTCTCGGTCTGATGGCAAAGAGCGGCTCGAAGATTGTCTCACTGCGGCAGATGGGACATTTGCCGGGCGTTGTGAGCCGGTCGCGCTTGGTAAAAACGAAGCCGCAGGAACGGCATTCGGCCGGCGTCACCTCCAGGTGCTGTCCTGCGGCGTGGAGGCTGAGACGGATATGCTCCAGATGGCTGTAGACGTCCTTTTCCGTGATGTGCACCTGGCCGGATATCTCAAGGGCGGACAGCGGCTGGTCGAGGATGAGTTCGCTGATGGCGCGGCGTAGCGTCTCCCCGGCAGGGCGCGGGACGGCGGGTTTGAGTGGTCGATGTTTCATGACTCCCTCTGATGCTGGAGCAGCCGGGTTTTAGGCAGCGGCGGCATCGGCTGCCTTCACTGTTTCGGGATTCAGCCGGCTCACTAGCCTGTTTTATCCCCTTCGCCTACCGATGACGGTTGCCAGAATCGGTACGGTTGTAG
>JBAVTM010000310.1:0-9712 GCA_049696195.1 Desulfuromonadaceae bacterium
GAGATACTGTTTCATCAATTAACTACCTTGCAGGAGATCGTAAATTGTACACCACGCAGATGTTCACCTGCAGTAATATTCTGATGCGATAAAAGCATTATATTTGAAATATTTTTGGATGATTCCAGTTTTTCAAGATACCGTTGTACGGCCTTGAAGGATCCGGCCCGTCCATCCAGCTTCCACTCCTCGTTATTTTTCCCCTGAGTGAGCGATGACAGCGCTATCCCCTCCGGCGTCACGGTTTCAAACAACTCCAGCAGATTAAGCCAGTTTGTGCTCTTCCGCTCAATAATTTCATTATAGAAGCGAATACGGGTCTTCTGACGATTGATTTCAGTTCCGGAAATGCCGGCCGCCTTGGTTCCAAGTCTACTTTGTATTGCAGCAATTTCAACTTTCAGGCGGCTCTGTTCACCCATATTTGATGATACCCGGCTGACATTCCATCCCGCCATGACGAGTAGTAGCGCGATAAGACAGAAGCCGAGTCTGTTGAGCAGGCGATGGTCAAGATAGGTGCGCGTTGCAAGATTAATAGTAAAACGCATCAGAAACTCCTCAAAGCGGCGCCTATGGCAGCAGTGGAGGGAAACAGCCGCGCCTGGTCGCCCGGCGCTGAATTACCTGGTGTTACGGCGCCCTTCGTTTCAAGCAGGACAGGAGTGGCCCCGGTTGCTTCGGCAACCATCTCCTGAAAGTTGGAAGCAACATCCGGTGCTGCTACACAGAAAACCGACTGTACAGGCCGTTCAGGAAATCGTTCTTTATACACCAGCAGAGAGCTGTTTATTTCCATGTATACCCGGCTGTCAGTAGCCAACGTGCCGGTCAGATCCTTGATGCGGATAAACTCCGGAATCCCCTGTGCAAAGGCGACTATTGACAAGGTAGTCCCGTAAAAGGATATCAGGATGCACCCATCATGGAGCAACAGGCGACGATCAAAAAGGCGGCAGATATTGAACGTATTGCAATCAATGCGTGCCGGAGAAAGCCCCGCTTCCGTAATCAGATCTTCATACTGGGAGATAACCGTACGCGAAGCAATGGCCACCAGAAGCGCCAGATCACCGTTTTCCCGAACATTCAACTGCTGATAATCAATGTGGGTATCGGCATTGTCAAACGGTATGCTTTTCTTCAGTTTCCAGCGGATCAGATCCAGAGCTTCTGCGCGACTTTTAAAACGTCCTTCAAGATCGAGCAGCATAATCTTGCAGGTTGCATCAGGCAGTGAAACCGCAACCCTCGATGACCGGCAGAGCAACAGATTGTAGGCCGATTTCAAACCTGCAACGAATGCGGCGGGATCAAGAACGTTCTGCTCCCGAAGTGAAATCTGAAGAGTATGAGGGGGAAACGGGGCGTGGGCCACCCGCTCGACGCGTGGAGATGCGGCGGAGCCGCCTGTCAAGGCGCACATTACCCCAAGAGGGCTGATTTCAACACCGATCAGATCGTTGGTAAACAACATGGCATATCCTGTTCCGGTCATTCAACAAACGTGACGCGGTTTATCTCCTTGAGTGTCGTTATACCGGCCGCCAGCTTCTCTTCGGCTGAATCCCGCAGAAACATGACGCCGGCATCACGGGCAGCTTTTTTCAGTTGAGTAGCGGGAACTTTGGCAATAATAAGATCACGTATCTGGTCATTCAGTTCCAGAAGTTCGACAATGGCAACACGGCCTTTATAGCCGGTACCATGGCATTCATCGCATCCGTGCGACTCATACAGGGTCATCCCGCGGAAACGTTCCGGATCTACTCCTCCTTCGGTCAACTGCTCATCACTGTACTGCACCGGACGGCGACAGGAGGTGCAGACCTTCCTCACCAGCCTTTGCGCCAGGACACAGTTAAGGCATGATACAAAGTTATAGGGATCAATGCCCATATGAATGAAACGTCCGATAACGTCAAAAACGTTGTTGGCATGAACAGTTGTGAACACCAGGTGGCCGGTCAGGGCGGACTGGACAGCAATCTGCGCGGTCTCGGAGTCCCGTATTTCACCGACCATTATTTTGTCAGGGTCATGACGCAGGATTGAGCGCAATCCTTTGGCAAAGGTCAGTCCTTTTTTTTCATTCACCGGAATCTGCAGCACACCGCGCAGCATATACTCAACAGGATCTTCAATCGTGATAATTTTGTCCTCACCGGTATGAATCTCGGTCAGGGCAGCATAGAGAGTTGTCGTTTTACCGGAACCGGTCGGGCCGGTCACCAGCACCATACCATAGGGCTCACGGATTTTTCTCCGCAGGCGCTTGATTTCCCGTTCGCTTATCCCCAGATTCTCCAGCGTCAATCCCTTCAAGTCACTGGCAATACTCTCCTTGTCGAGAATACGGATAACGGCATCCTCGCCCATAGAGCTTGGCATAATCGAAACGCGGAAGTCGATCGATTTCTCTCCAAAGCGGATTTTAAAACGACCATCCTGTGGAACGCGGCGTTCTGATATATCCAGCTCGCTCATAACTTTCAATCGAGAAATGATCGGGGCCTGAAAGTGAAGATCAATCGTGTCATTCGCTTTATACAGCACTCCGTCAATACGATACTTGATATCGACTCCGTCAAGGCCCGTTTCAATATGGATGTCGCTCGCTCTGCGACTCAGCGCGTCCAGAATGGTCGTATTGATCAGTTTGATGATCGGGCTGGTGTCATCGGACAGAGATTCAACCGACAGCACCTCTTCGCCCCGGTCGGTTTCCTTGACCAGCTGAAGCATGAAGTCTTCAGAAACTTCGCGCAGCACCCGGCGCGTTCCCTCGCCGGCTTTGGTTACCGCGGCAATCGCAGAGTCGGAAGCGATTCGGATCTGGACCTGACGGTCCAACAGCAGCTCAAGCTCATCAAGATTGACAACGTCGGTCGGATCGCCCACTGCAACAACGATGGCATGCGGCAGCATCTCCAGCGGCACAAAATGAAACCGGTAAATCGCATCCGGCGGCAATTGATTGAGCAGTTCGGAATCCATCTTGAAATTACGCAGATCAACATATTCGAGGCCGAACTGCTCCGCCAGCGCCTGTGCAAGATGTTCATCCGTAACAAATCCTTCGTGAACGGCTATTTCGCCGAAACGCTGCCGGGTTGTACCCAGTTTTTCAACAATAACCGGCAGCTTATCGGGATTTAAGCTTCCCCGTTCCATCAGAATCATTCCGATATTTTTTCTTTTGAAGGGTTGCATTGCTATCCTAACCTACCGTACCGGCAATTTTAAAAATCGGAAGGTACATCGCAATAATGATAACACCAATGACGACACCCATAATAAGCATGATGGCAGGTTCTATGGCTGTAGTCAGCAGATGCATACGCTCCTCAAGTTCATCTTCCAGGTAATTGGAAATATCAATCAGCATATCTTCGAGCGAACCGGTGGTTTCACCCACTCCCAGCATACGTAGCGCCAATGGTGGCATGATATGAATACGTTCGAGCGCAACCGAGAGCCGGCCACCCTCTTCAATAAAACGGACCGCCTCGAACAGGCGTTTCTCCATAAACACGTTATTCAAAGTCCCGATTGACATGCGCAGTGATTCAATGATCGGAATACCGCTCCCCAGAACAGTTGCCAGGGTACGGGTAAAGCCGGCTACCGAATACTTGATAAAAACATCTCCGGCCACCGGAACGGTCAGTTTGAAACGATCAAGCGCATATCTGCCCGCTTCGGTATTTTTCCACGACCTGAATGCGGCAAGCAAGCCGATACATATAATGATACCAAAAACAAAATAACGCCTGAGCAATGACGTAAAGCTGATTAACAGCTGGGTCAGGGCAGGGAGCTGCGATCCTGAATCAGCGTACACCTGGCTGAAGGTAGGGACGACGTATACCAGCAGCAGCGTGATCGCGAGAAAGGCAAAGACAACGAGGATAGCCGGGTAGAATATGGCCGCGATGATTTTTTTCCGGAGCAGTCCTACCCTCTTCAAATATTCAATATAACGCCGGATGGTTTGCGGAAGGTCGCCGGTCCGCTCCCCTGCACGAATAGAGGCTACATAAAGATAGGGGAACGCCCGACCATGCTTCTCCATCGCCGCCGACAATGCGGCCCCCGCCTTTACATCTTCACGCACCTGGACAAGAACCTCATACAACGCACCGGAATCATGACGTTCCAGAATCGCATCAAGAACCTGCATGATCGGCATCCCGGCCTTAATCAGCACCAGCATTTCCTGATTAAAAGTCAGGAGAGATCTGTTATCGATCTTTCTGCGTTTAAGACCCTTATCAAACAGAAACTGAAACGGCTTCTTTTTTACTTCAAATACAAAAAAACCCTGATCCTCGAGGTTTTTGCGCAAGACATCACTGTCTGCGGCCTCAAAATCCCTGATGAGGATTTTACCGTCTGATGCACCAAGTTTGCATGAATAAAGGGCCATAACACTAACTTCATACCACAGACGGCAAAATAGTAAAGTATAAAACCACAGGTTTGGTGCCTGTGGCTTAGGATACTACATTAAAATAATAATACGAAAAACATTTGAAACCAGGATAAACAGGATAAACAGAGATAAATCGGATAATTAAAAACAAAAGACATTAGACCCAAAGGGTGAAGGCTGTTTGTTTTATATGTTCAGGTCAATCTGTTGTTATCTGCTGTTTTTGATTATTTACGTTACCTGTCGTGACAGGAAATGCAGAGCAAGTTGGCTGGCAGCCTTAGATGTTTAAGCTGCAGCTGCCGATCGTCAGAGGTGACATGCATATTGTGACACGTCGTCGCACAGGTAATCGTCCCGTCATTTGCAAGCGGGAGATTTTCGTGGTTAACAGTTGTTTTTTTACCGGTCGCATGGCCGATACCAACTCCCATGGAGTCTTCCGGCTCAGGTTTAATCGTATGGCACTGCAGACACAACTGATTCAGGTCTGCTTTCATTTCCCTCTTCGTAGAACCGAAGACGAACCAGCCACGCAGTTTATCAGGCGGAGCAACGTGACAGACCGCACAATCACCACTGTCAGAATGGGGATTGACCTTTATACCCTCCGCGGGGCACTCGGCAGTAATCAGCAGAAGCACGGTTAAGGTCATAACTACTGCATCAAGAGCATTTATTCGCATATCCCATTCTCCCTGTCAGTACGACTTCGGATTATGATCAACGCCGTGGCATGTCAGCCAGCATTCACCATGAAAACTGGAGACTCCCTTCTCAACAAACTTGAGTTTCCCGGTGGAACTTTCAGACACGTAATCCTTGTTAAACCTGATCAGATAGCGGTTTTCGGTGCTGCCGTGGGACGAGTGGCAGGTATGACACGACGTTCCACCCCCCTTGAAATTACGTTCTCCCGCGATGTGACGCGAATGCAGGGAAAAACTTTCATTCCCCATAATACTGGAACGCTTGTGGCAACGATAACAGATAGCATAGGCATAACTGCTTTCCTCAATGCCGTTGCCGGTCGCAAAGTTATCAACCAGAAGTCCCTCGTATTTTGATCCATGGGGGCCGCGAGGAGCATTTGCGTCGTCACTGCCGTGGCAGTCGCCGCATTTCAGAATCGACACATCATTGGCAGCCGTCTTCTTTTCCCGATACGGTCTGAGCAGACTCACAACCGCCAGATTTTTGCCTTCACCCTCGACAGGATGAAACGATGCGTTGCCGGTGTTGAATTCAGCGCGCTTGTTGGTGGATTTCAGCGGCAGGTTGGCGCTTTCGGCATGGCAGAGGTAACAGAGCTCATACTCTTTCGTAATCGGAGCGGTAAAATTGCCGACCCTCTTGCCCTTTAATCCCGCATACGGGTTGGCGCCGGAAACTAAATGCGGGCTGTGGCAGTCCGCGCATTCGGCATGCCTCGGTGCAGATGGGTCGATTTCTGGCAACACCTCCTTGGTACCGTGAATGCCACGCTTGTCGAACACCGGGTGTCGATAGTTTTTGGTAAAGTCCTTGGTCATATCCTTGAGCTGGTTAGACAAAGAGGCGAGCCCCTGCGGCGTTGCGCCTCCCGGGCCATGGCAGGAGACACACTTGTTTGGGCCGCCGCCATTGGTAAAATTAAAACCGAGATGGCAGGAGGCACAGCCGTCACGCATATTTCTATTGTCCAGATGGGCTGGTTTTGTATCGGCTGCGTATGTTAATGAAAAAAACAACAGGGCCACTGGCACGCAAAGCCAACGAATATACATGATTCTCATATATGTGTTCCTTTTCAGGATTGTGGAAATTTTTCCTACCACGTCGTACCCGGAGTATAAGCAGGAAAACCACCCGTACCATCATAAGGATGGCACGTGAGGCATACATCTTGCTGGTCGGCTGCCGCAGAGCCGGATCCACCATAAACCCAGAACGGAGCCTTCTTACGTGTGTACGTAGCATCGCAGGCATCTCCAGAAACGTTATAGCATTGATCATCATGCGACTGGTTCTGGTGAGCATTGTGGCAGGTGGTACACTGCATCTTGCCTTTTTTATCCAGCTTTACTGCGCCAATTGAAGGCAGTTTATAAATATTAGTTAAAAACTTGCCGGTATCGATGGCACCGCGAATTGTCTCATCATACACAAATGATACCGGGTGATGACCTGTCTTCATCTTGTTGTTGGATGGATTGAATGAAGCAATACTGAGGATAACATCATTACCACCAACCATCGCGATAGTACCGCCATTCAAAACTGCCCCCAAAGAGGAAACACCGTCATGGCAACTGAGGCATAATTTGGAGGATCCGTCCGGTTGCCATGATGTGCCGTAACCAGCAGTCGCGGTAGTAGTCGCTGATTTGAGACGTATTTGCAAGGTCGCAGACGAGTAGCGCGAAAACGTCTGCGTAGAGAAGGCACGGTTCCAGAGCGGAGCCCCTCCCTCGACATTGGCGCTATGGGGCGTATGGCAGAAGATGCAGATCTGTTGCCCTTTGGGGTTTCCTGTAGGATCATAGAATGCTTTATACGTATTGGGATTATCAGTAGCTATGTAGTCAGCTGTATTCGAATAGTTGGTCGTGCCGGATGGCCAGGCTTTGGCCGACAAGTTATGTTTGTTGCCTTTACCGGCCGCCGACAACTCAGAAACTTTCGGGCCTGGAGCCGTTGCACCTGCCTGATAGGCAAACGGTATGAAGAGCATGGCGATTATTGCCGTCGATATTAAAAACGTACGAAAAGCATTCATTGTTGCACCTTCTCTTTCAAATACTGGAAAACCTGAATACGGTGATTGAATGTATCAGCAATATAGATTCGATCATTTTTATCAATAAATATCCCGCTCGGAAGCATGAATTCTCCCGGCAATGCCCCTTCCTGGGCGGCATACAGCAACAGCCGGCCTTTCTGGTCAAATATCTGAAAGTTGCCGAAGATCGAATCCATCACGTAGAGGTTCTGATCACTGTCCAGCGCCACACCCTTCGGGCGGGCAAACGAACCGGGCGTATCCCCGATCTGCCCCTGACTCCTGACATACCGGCCTGCGGCGTCAAAAACCCTGATGGTGAAATTCATGGTATCGGTAACATAGACATTATCCTGTTTATCCACCGCCACATACGTCGGCCTGTTGAATGACTCGGTAAAGTCGGTCCCCGGAAGTTCCCCCTTCAAGAGATCGTTTTTGTCAAAGATAAACACTTTATTAGCCAGAATATCCGCTACGACCTTGTCACCCTTCGAGGTCACCGCTATTCCGGCGGGACGCTGCAGTTTCCCTTTGCCATCCAGTTCAGCCAGCAGTTTGCCGTCCGGGCTGAACTTGAACACTGCCGCCAGCAGCGCATCGGTAACATACAGATTCCCCAAGGCATCCAGCGCAACCCCGACGGGGCTGCCAAGATTTTTATCCCCCGCCTGAAAAATATAGGTGACTTCTTTTGCCGCGAGATCGTATTTATGAATCAAGCCAACCGACGGATCAGTTATATAAATCAGGCCGTTGCCGTCAGCCGCTATACATTGCGGCGTATAAAAATCAATATTTGTTTCCTGCGTGCCGGTGATAAATTCAAAAAATCTACTGGTGGCGCTACGGGTACTCTCGACCGCATCCCGGGGACCACTTATGACTTTCAGTAATTTGACCCGTGCGCGCTCCGGAGGTTGCGGAAAAACTACGTTCAATCCCTGATCCTGCCATGCTGCGTCGCTAAGCCTGGTAGCGGAGCATCCACTAATAAGTGGTGCAGCGATTAAAATGGAAAGTAAAAAGAGCGCTCTGATATACACAACGGCAGTAAACCTGTTCTGAGTTTCAAGCATTTATCATACCAATAATCCAGACAAAAAATGAAATCAGACTTGCTCCGCCCCAGCGCATTCCGGATTTAGCATCGAACTCGCCTCTCCGGGGAAAAGAGTAAAACATAAAGGCAATGCTTGAAACTATCCATAAAACTACTCCCAAGAGGAGAACGATTGACCAGATATCGTCAGACATAGATACTTTACTTCCCCGTTATCCGTGAAACAAGAGATTGTAACCGCAACTTCCAGACCATAAGCACGGCCTCGCGAACGATCCTGCGCGACATTTTTGAACTGCCGGCATGGCGGTCAATAAAGACAATCGGTATTTCAGATATTCTCAGTCCGTTTTCCATGCAGCGGTAATTCATCTCTATCTGGAACGAATATCCATCTGACTTTACGGTGTCAAGATCTATAGACTCGATAGCTGAGCGCCTGAAACATTTAAAGCCGCTGGTGCAGTCACGCAGTTGCAATCCGGTAACCCACCGTGTGTAGACACTCGCAAAATAGCTTAAGATCAGGCGCCTGATCGGCCAGTTGACGACACTGACTCCATTCAGATAACGGGAACCGATAACCAGATCGCTCTCCTTGATCGCCGACAGAAAAAGCGGCAGCGTCCCCGGATCATGGGAAAAATCCGCATCCATTTCCAGCAGATAGTCCGCACCCATCGCGAGAGCGGCCTTGAACCCCTCTCGATACGCAGACCCCAGGCCAAGCTTCCCTGCCCGGTGCAGAACATGAATCCGGCTGTCAGTTGAGACCAGGTCATCAATAATTTTGCCGGTACCATCCGGGGAATTATCATCAACAAAAAGAATTTGTATGTCAGCATGCTGTGCGAGCACCGAAGCAGCCAGAGTGACTACATTATCCTTTTCATTGTAAGTCGGTATAACAACGAAGGCTTTCAACGATTATTTAACTCCCGGATAAGATATTTTTGCATTTTTGTATAGTTTACCCATCCAGTTTTCCAGCAGTCGTTTCTTTTCTGCATCAACCAGATCCTTCTTTATTCTATCCTGAATTTCATCAAAAGGGATCAGTCGTGCTGCACGCTTTTCTGTGAGACGAATAATGTGAAAACCATACAATGTTTCTATGACATCACTGACTTCGCCTACTTTCAATTTGAGAATAGCTTCTTCGAACTCGGGAACAGTCTGACCTGAATGAAAATAACCCAAATCACCTCCCTTTACTCTTGAGGCGTCATCAGACTCGTTTATGGCGATTTCTTCAAATTTTTCTCCAGCCTTGATTCTTTTCAATATATCTTCAGCTTTTGCTTTAAGTGCCTTTTTTTCTTCCGTGTTCAATGATGGATCTACTTTTATCAGGATTTGACTCGCCCTGAATTCTTCCGGTTTACTATATCTGGCAATATTTACGGTGTAATGGTTCTTTACTTTTTCCGGCGAAATGGTAACGGCGCCATCC
>JBAVTM010000311.1:0-3991 GCA_049696195.1 Desulfuromonadaceae bacterium
ACAGCAGTTCATCAACCTGGCGGTATGAGAACCCCAGTTCCTCTTCATCGGTCTGTCCGGCCCAGAGATCGGCGGAAGGCTGCTTCTCGATGACCTCATTAGGTATTCCCATCGCAGCGGAGAGCTGCCAGACCTGACTTTTGTAAATGTCGCCAATCGGATTCAGGGCCGAGGCCATATCTCCGTAGAGAGTGCCGTATCCGAGGAGCAGTTCGGTTTTGTTGCTGGTGCCGAGTACCAGGGCGCGCAGCAGCGCCGAATGATCGAAAAGAATCGTCATCCGCTCGCGGGCCATCTTGTTGCCGCGGCGCATATTGTCCGCAGCGGGGAACAGGTCGAAATAGGAGTCCACCATCGCGGTTATCGGTACAACCGAAAAGTTGATTCCGCATGACGTGGCCACCAGCCGGGCATGTGCCTCGCTTTCGGGGTTGCTGCTCTTGTACGGCATGCAGATCGCATGGACGTTCTCGGGGCCGAGCGCTTCCGCGGCAATGAACGCCACCAACGCGGAGTCGATCCCGCCCGAAAGTCCCAGCACAACTTTGCTGACCCCGACTTTACGGACTTCATCCCGCACAAAGCCGACCAGAAGCTTTCTCAGTAATTCCGTGTTGGCGTGCAAACCGGCCATCATCGCCCCCTTTCGTGCGCAATGCGCCGGAGTTCCTGCATCGTCACACCCAGATTCTCGTCGCGGATCATCGGCGAAAAAATGCGTTCACGGCGGAGCGCTCCTTCATCAACCCGGGCGGTGACGGAATCCTCCTCCAGAAGCTGGCCGCGAACGATTGATTCACCCGATGGCGCAATATATTCCGATCCCCCCCAGAAGTTGACGCCATCTTCAAAGCCGACCCTGTTGCAGTAGAGAACCCTGCAGTTGAGAAACAGGGCGGTGGTTGAGACCAGTTTTTGCCAGGCCGAGGCCGATCCGAGTGAATCGCCATCAATGCCGCGAGCCGGGCTGCTTGACAGGCAGATCAGTGTTGTGGCGCCGTCCATGGCGAGAATATAGGAGGCTGACAGGTGCCACATATCTTCACAGATCAGCATGCCGAAACGGCCGAATTTTGTATCAAACGCCCGGAACGATCCGCCGCGGGCCAGGTAACGCTGCTCATCGAACAGGCCATAAGTCGGGAGATAAACTTTGCGGTGCAGGTGGCGGATTTCCCCATCCTCAAGGTACAGAGCCGTGTTGAAGAAGTGGTAGTCATCGGTCTCTTCGACAAAGCCGACCGCGATGGATATGCCCCGGGAAAGTTCGATCAGGCGAATGACCTCGGGAGAGTCGACCCGCAACGCCACTTCGGGCACGAGGTCTTTCAAAAAATAGCCGGACAGCGCCAGTTCGGGGAAGACAACCAGGTCGGCTCCGGCGTCCCTGGCTTTTACGATTTCCTCTTCAATTGCTGCCAGGTTATCGGCAACGCACCCGAGCTTCGGTTTTATTTGAGCCAGAACGGCGGTAAAATCCATGGCAACTCCTTTTAATAGGCCAAGTCAAAAGCGTTTTTGATGTGCTCAACCGCATGCCGGCCGTCAGTATGCAGCAGAATTGCAATTACGTCAAACCGCGCGTTGGTGTCGTGCAGCCGGTTTATTGAGAGCCAGGTGAGCGCAGCTTTGGATATCTGGCGTTGCTTGAACGGGGTCACCGCCAGCTGCGGCACGCCGTAGGAAAGCCCCCGGCGGGCCTTTACCTCGAGAAACACCAGGCTTTTGTCCCCGGGGTCACGGGTGATAATGTCAACTTCCCCCCCTTTGCAGCGGAAGTTGCGTTCGAGAATCCGGTAGCCGCGAGCGATCAGAAAATTCGACGCCACCTCTTCGCCCAGTTCGCCCGTCCCCTTGTTGCCGCCGGATGGCGGGGGAGGTTCGGTTTTGCCGTGTCCGAACAGGCTCATGGCTGACCATCCAGAAAAGCGGCATCATCAAAACAGCCGTTTCCGTTCAGCCCCCGGATGCGGTAATACTTGTCCAGTTCCTCCTCAAACCGCACCCTGTCGAGCGGATGAATATCTATGCCGTCGCCGCTGCTCCCCGGTTCGGTGAAAAAACGCTCCGGCAGGGTGTCGTCAGCTCGCGAAAACCCATTGCTGCAGTTGTAGTAGCGCTCGGTCAGCACAATCCGTCGTCCTATTTCTTTGAGACGCTGCGGCGAATATGCCGTCCCAGTGACGGCGGTCAGCAGTTCGGCGTACTCTTCAAGGCTGGCGCCGAAGAAGGCAAACTTGCAGGCAACGAGTGAATCCACGGCGGCGTTGGTATCCTCGGCGATGCTGATAATGCGGGCCTTGCCGGAGAATGAAAAGCGGTCGGTCGGCACCGGTTTGCGTAGGATTTCGTGAGAGATCGGATAGGCGCGGAGGTGACACCCCCCCCGGTTGCTCGTACAGTACGCCAGCGCCATGCCGTAGGCTCCGCGCGGGTCGTACGCCGGCAGCTCGAGCGATTTGACGCTCATTGACAGTTCCGGATGCTCCAGCTTTTCCGACAGGCGGCGGGAACCGAGTGAAAGTAATTCACCGTCCCCCCGGCGCAGGGCAATGTCCCCCAGCAGCCCCGGTATCTCCGCGGCGGTCGGAAAGGCCCCCCTGATTTCTCCCCAGGCCGAGAGGGTGGCTGCTGCCGTGATCGTGTCCATCCCCAGTTCGTTGCAGAGGTCGTTCGCGGTAATGATCGCGTGCAGTGCCTCGACATTGTTAAGCGCGCCGAAATGGGAGACGGTCTCATATTCCGGAAGTGGTTTGCCGGTTTCGGACGACTTTTTACATTGAATCGGACAGCCGTAGCAGCCGTCTTTCTTTGCCTCGCAGGCATCTTTGATGGTCGGTCCGGAATAGTTGGCGGAATGTTCAAAATACGTTTTGCGGAAGTTTTCCGTCGGGGCCATGCGGCGCTGCGCCATCAGATCGACCAGCACCGGGGTGCCGAATTCGGAGAGGCCCAGGGGGCCGAATATAACCGGAGAGGCCTTGAAAAGCCGCATGATGTCCTGCCGGGCTTTTTCGAACAGGGATGGGTCGGCGATAGTGGTCTTTCGATCTCCGCTTACCGTCACCGCCTTGAGGTTCTTGCTCCCCATGACGGCACCCAGGCCGCCGCGGCCGACCGAATTTCCCTCACCCATCATGATGTTCGCAAACAGGACGCCGTTTTCACCGGCCGGACCGATTGCGGCCACGCTCCCCTGCTCCCCCAGAGCGGCCACGGTTGACGGGATGTCGCACCCCCAGAGCGGGAGAGCCGGCACAATTTCAACCGTGTCAGCCGTTACCGTCAGTACGGCCGGCCAGGGACTCTTTCCGGTGATGACCAGAGCATCTACTCCGGTCGCCTTCAACCGCCAGGCAAAGCGCCCCCCGGCGGAACAATCGTAGATCGTGCCGGTCAACGGCGAACGGGAAACTACGGAGAGCCGTGCCGATGTTGGAGCAGGCGTGCCGCATAACGGCCCGACGGCAAAGATCAGCGGCATGGCGGGATCGAACGGGTCGAGCTGATAGCTGTCACGCATCAGGCGTACACCGAGGCCGCGGCCGCCGAGGTATTCTTCAAGGAGGTGGCGGGGGATCTCCTCAACGTGCGAGGTGCCCGTTGTCAGGTCAACCTTTAGTAGCATGCCGGTCCAGCCGTTCATAATCCATCACCTAACCCGGATGTGCCGGGACCAAAAACTTTCACGCAGAGACGCAGAGGACGCGGAGAAAACCAAGATCAAAAGCTTGAATACTACTGTTCGGTTAAATCATTTCTCTTGTTTAACGCCTCTGCGTGAGGTCGGTTTTGCCTTTCATTTTGCTCTCATGAAGTAAAAGACTCAAATCTAAACGCCTATAAACCCGCCGCGATGACTGCAAGCAGTTCCTGGGGAGTGTGTGCCAGAACATCAGCCCCATCCAACTCTTCCCTGCTTCCATACCCCCATGTACATCCGATGGAGGCGATGTCGGCCTGTTGGCCTGCCAATATATCGTTGATGCTG
>JBAVTM010000312.1:0-2377 GCA_049696195.1 Desulfuromonadaceae bacterium
TACGGAGTCCATGTTCTCGATCCTCCTGGGAGGCATTTCCTTTCAAACCCCCCAAGACCGTCTTGACGCACCGTCCGCCGCCCCGGACACTGTTTTTCCACTGTTTCTGACCAGGGACGAGGCCTTGAAGCACGCGGAAACGGCTGAGACCTATCTTCTGGTGTTCAAGGAATCTGTACTCGGCCTGTCGGTTGGCGCCCCGGTGGATCTGCGGGGTGTGACAGTGGGTGAGGTGACGAAGATCGATGTGGCGCTGGACTCCAAAAAACCGGAGATCTCCATCCCGGTCCAGATACAGTTCTATCCGGAGCGGCTGGGAGCCCGGTACCGCGGCAATGGGCGGCAGGTCAAGCCCCAGGATTCCCGGGCGCTCCTTGATTCCCTCGTCGCGCACGGTTTCCGTGCGGAAATTAAAAGCGGGAGTCTATTGACCGGGCAACAGTTTGTCGCGCTGGATTTCTTTCCCAAGGCGAAGCCTACGAAAATCGACTGGAGCACGACCCCCCCCAGATTTCCAGTCGTTCCCGGCTCCATGGACCAGTTGCAGAAGAAGCTGCTGCTGATCGCCCAGAAGATCGAAAAAATACCGCTTGAGGAGCTTGCCGGTGACGCCGGAAAGACGCTTCATTCCCTGGACGCCACCCTGAAGAGCGCCGACAAACTCTTGAAAAACGTGGACGGTACGGTGATCCCTGAGGCCCGCGCGGTACTTGTTGAGACACGGCAATCCCTGGAGGATGTGCGCAAGACGCTTGGAGAGGCGCGTAAGACCCTTGGCGGCGCAAACCAGGTCCTTGCCGGCGATGGGCCGGTGCAGCTGGATCTGCACGAGACCTTGCGGGAGGTGTCGCGCGCTGCACAGTCGCTGCGGGTGCTCGGCGATTACCTGGAGCAGCACCCGGAATCCTTGATTCGCGGCAAACGGGAGGACAAACAATGATGCGCAGATGTGCCGTCTGGATAGTAACCCTCAGCTTGGCCGTGGCGTTGGCCGGCTGCAGCAGATCACCGCGGGTGACCTTCTACACCCTGGAGTCCGGCGCACAGGTAGAGGCCGCTGCCTCAGCCGCAGCTGTCCCGTCGGTTGCCGTCGGGCCGGTTACGCTTCCCGAGGTGGTTGACCGGCCACAGCTCGTGGTGCGCGTTGCCGCCAACCGTGTGGAAATTCTGGAGACGCACCGCTGGGCCGAGCCGCTCAAAAGCGAGATTCCCCGCCTCATGGCGGAGAACCTGCGGCGCCTGCTCGGATCGGCCCGGGTGTCGTCTTATCTTCAGCATGCCGGCGTTGATGCGGATTACCGGGTGCTGGTGGATATCCAGCGTTTTGAATCGTCGCCGGGGGAGGCTGTCACTATCGAGGCTGTCTGGTCCCTGCGACGGTCTGCGGGAGGGGCGCCGAAAACCGGCCGTTCACTGGTGCGAGAGCCTGTGGATGCCGCCGGTTACGATCCCCTTGTGGCAGCCTGCGGCCGGGCACTCCTCGCCGTGAGCCGCGATCTGGCAGGGGCGATCCGGACCGAAGCTGCCTTGGGAAACTGATCCTGGCGTACCTTGTGACTGCAATCATTTTAGCAAGCCCTTGGGACATACCCTGAGGACTATTGTGGGAGAATCCTCACTGAGTCTGTGCCGATGACTACCTGGTTGTTGAACTTCTGTGCCTTGAGTGTACCGATCGTGTCCGCCGGCAAGAATCCCGCGTTCTCAGTATTGAAATGACAGACCATATCCGGTATCCGGTCACCATTCACGTCTGATGTATCACAAAATGCGAGGCTCTGCTCATTGCCCGTCCGGCCAAAAGTCGGCGAGGTCGGATCTATAGTTGCCGGAGCGTTGAACGTGGGGGTTGAGAGTATCGCGACCGGGATTTTCCCGCGGCTTCTCGGATTGATGCTATTGGGAAAGCCGCCTGGCTTGATGTCAATGGGAATGGCCGGCGAAGCGATCACAATATCACCAAACAGATTCGGGCAAGCAACGCAGACTGTGGGATAGTCCGTATCGAAGATGTCTCCGCCTGTGGCGATAATACGTATGGAAAGCGTGAATCCGACGGTATCCCCGATACTCAGGCTAAAGTCATTGGCGTCGTCGGCGCTATTGAGCGGGTGAGAGAATTCGTACGTCGTGAAAGTGCCGTCGTTGGCGAACGCGCCGGATCCGTTGTTGGTGCCGCCCACACTGGTATCATAAAAGCCACAAATCGATCCTGAAGGACAGGGCGGAACCGTAGTACGGACCTCATCAAAGAAACCATCTGTAGGATTGATGAGGAGAATATCGTTCCCCACTATCTGCGAATCTCCGCTATGGTCGTTATCGAACTCAAAAGCGGCGGTATTCCCGGGATCCTCAATAGAGCGCGCGAAGACAA
>JBAVTM010000313.1:0-7479 GCA_049696195.1 Desulfuromonadaceae bacterium
GAATGGGGGTGCTGCTGGTGGAGTATCCCGGCTATGGCAGGTCATCGGGCACTCCTGCGGAAAGCAGCATTACCGAGAGCGCGGTCGCCGCATATGATGCGGCGCTGCAGCGTGAAGAGGTTGATCCGGGGCGGATCGTTCTCTTCGGCCGTTCGCTGGGAGGCGGCGCGGCCTGCGCCCTTGCCGCCCGGCGTCCCAGCGCGGCCCTGATCCTGCAATCCGCGTTCACTTCGACGCGCCCGTTTGCACGCAGGTTTCTTGTACCGGGCTTTCTGGTCAGGGATCCGTTCGACAACGGTGCGGTGGTGGCCGCATACCGGCAGCCGATCCTGCTCTTCCATGGCAGCAGCGACACCATCATACCGCCGGAGCACAGCCGTGAGCTGAAGCGGCGGGCGCCCCATGCCCGGCTCGTAGAATTCCGCTGCGGCCATAATGATTTTCCGCCGGACTGGCGCGAGTTCTACCGGATCATCGCCGTTTTTCTCAAGGATGCCGGCGTGCCGGTGCAGCACTGAAAGCGGACGGATTTCGAGGTGCCTATGGACGATACAGACCGGACATCAGACCGATCAGAATCTGTCGAAGTGATCTCAGACGAGCTGCTCCGGATTGCCGCTCAGCTGATGTCGGAAATGCACCCGGGCAGGGGTGGAGGAGGGTCGCCGGTACATCTCGACAGCCGTCTCGACCGGGATCTGGGGCTGGGGAGTCTTGGGCGGGTGGAACTTCTCACCAGAATTGAACGCTCATTTGACGTATCCCTCCCGGAAGGGCTGCTGGCAAGCGCCGAAACGCTCCGCGATCTGCTTCGCGCCCTGTCGGCACTGCCGGGAAAACTCCGTCCGGCGCCCGGGCCGGGAGAACGCCTGCAGGCGCCGGAAGCGGCAGAAATGGCGCCGGAAACCGCTTCGACATTGCTTGAGGTTCTCGATCACCACTGCCTGAGCCACCCGGAGCGGCCCCATATAATCCTCTACGATGATGCGGGAGACGGAGAGAAAATCAGCTATGCCGATCTCCTGGACGGTGCCGGAAAGATAGCCTGCGGATTGCTGAAGCGCGGTCTGGAGCCTGGTCAGAGTGTCGCGATCATGCTCCCTACCTGCCGGGAGTATTTTTACACGTTTTTCGGGATTCTGCTGGCAGGCGGCATACCGGTTCCGATCTACCCCCCGGCGCGCCTCTCCCAGATCGAAGACCATCTGCGCCGCCACGCCGGAATTCTGGCTAATGCCCGGGTAGTGATGATGATCACGGTGCCCGAGGCGCGTTCCGTCGCGTGGCTGCTCAAATCCCAGACAACAGGTCTGCGTTCGGTGCTCGTTCCGCAGGAACTAGTCCAGGGAGAGGACAAGCCGCCGTATCCCCGGATAAACTCCCTTGACACCGCGTTCCTGCAATACACATCCGGCAGCACCGGCAACCCGAAGGGGGTTGTCCTTACCCATGCCAATCTTCTGGCCAATATCCGCGCCATGGGCCAGGTGACAGAAACAACATCAACGGACGTGTTCGTCAGCTGGCTGCCGCTCTACCACGACATGGGACTGATCGGCGCCTGGCTCGGCAGCCTCTATTACGCCGCGCCGCTGGTCATCATGTCGCCGCTTGCCTTCCTGGCCCGCCCCGAACGATGGCTATGGGCGATCCACCGGCACCGGGGGACGCTCTCCGCGGCGCCCAACTTTGCCTATGAGTTGTGTCTGAAAAAAATCAGGGAGAGCGACATTCAAGGACTTGACCTCGGCAGCTGGCGCATGGCCTGTAACGGCGCCGAACCGGTCAGCGCTTCCAGCATGATCGCTTTCGGGGAGCGGTTTGCACCCTACGGTTTTCGCCCCGGGGCGATCGCGCCGGTGTACGGACTGGCGGAATCCTCGGTGGGGCTGGCCTTCCCTCCGCTGGGGCGTGGCCTGCACGTGGACCGGGTGCGGCGCGATGCATTCATGTCTACAGGTGACGCCATTCCGGCCGGAGCGTCCGAAAGGGATCCGCTTGGCTTCGTTGCCGCCGGATATCCGCTCCCCGGCCACCAGATCAGGATCATCGATGCCATGGGGCATGAGCTCCCGGAACGGATGGAGGGGCGCCTGGAGTTCTGCGGCCCTTCCGCCACCAGCGGTTACTTCCGCAATCCTGAGGAGACCGGACGCCTCTTTCATGGCGAGTGGCTGGATTCCGGCGACCTTGCGTACCAGGCAGGGGGTGAAATCTATATTACCGGAAGGTCGAAGGATATTATCATCAAGGGCGGCAGGAATATGTATCCCTATGAGTTGGAGGAGGCGATCGGCGCCGTCCCGGGGATACGGAAAGGGTGTGTAGCCGTCTTCGGCAGCGTCGATGCCGTCTCGGGGACGGAGCGCCTTATCGTTCTTGCGGAGACTCGTGAAGTGGCGCCAGAAAAGCTGGAGGATCTGCGCAATCAGATCAACGGCCTGGCGCTCGACCTTCTCGGCTCACCACCGGACGACATCGTACTGGCCCCGCCCCATACCGTGCTCAAGACCTCCAGCGGAAAGATCCGCAGAGCCGCAAGCCGCCAGTTCTACGAGGAGGGGGGGCGCGTGGCGCGGCGCGCCCCGGTCTGGCTTCAGTTCACCCGCCTGGCATGGAGTGGAACCGTGGCACAGACGAGGAATCTCATGTCGGGACTGCAGGAAATCCTTTATGCCGGTTACGTATGGTGCGTTTTTGCGCTGATCGCCCCGGCCGCGTGGCTGTTGTCCTGCCTGATGCCGCATCCCGCCTGGAGCTGGCGGGTCAGCCGCACGGCGGCACGCGGATTTCTACGTCTGGCAGGGATACAGGTCGGGATCGAGTGGGCGGGCAATCTCCCGGAAAATTCTCCCTTCATACTGGTGGCAAACCATTCAAGCTACCTTGACGGACTCGTTCTGGTTGCCTCGCTGCCCGGCTGCTATGCTTTCGTGGCAAAGAGGGAGCTGGAAGATAACGTCATCTCCCGGCTTTTCCTGAAAAGAATGGGATCCGAATTCGTGGAACGCTTCGACTTTCACCAGGGGGTTGAGGACACGGGCAGGTTGAAGGATGCCGCCATACAGGGGCAGCCATTGATCTTTTTTCCCGAAGGAACCTTCTGCAGGAGGCCCGGTCTGCTGCCGTTCAAGATGGGCGCGTTTCTGGTCGGCGCTCAAGCCGCAGCGGCCGTTGTGCCAGTCTCGATCAGGGGGACGCGGTCTATTTTGCACCCGGATCACTGGTTCCCCCGCAGAGGAACGGTTAGTATTACCATAGGTACGGGGTTGAGAGAGGACAATACGGACTGGGATGCCGCGATCAGGCTGAAGGATGCGGCCCGTGCTGAAATATTGCGCCATTGCGGCGAACCGGATCTGTCGGACAGATAGTTTGTTGAACAAAAGCCCTCTTCGCGCCATCAATCCGGGCAAGCAGAGGGCGCGTTCTAACGACTTTTCCGGGCCTCGCCGGTCATCGGCACGAAGGCGACCGGGTCGAGCTGCTGGACGTCGAGCTCGCCCCCCTTGAGCTTGGTCACCAGGGTGAGGGTCTGGTAAAAGACAGTGCTTCCGAGGGGGAGGATCAGCCGGCCACCCACCTTGAGCTGCTTGATGAGCGGCGGGGGAATATGGTTTGCCGCAGCGGTGATGATGATCGCGTCGAAAGGGGCATGCTCCTCCCAGCCGAAGTAGCCGTCTGCGTACTTCACCGCCACATTGGCATAGCCGAGCTCCTTCAGCCTGGCGGCCGCATTCCGGGCCAACCCCTGGCGGATCTCGATACTCTTGACCTCCTTCACAATCTCCGCCAGTACCGCCGCCTGATAGCCGGAACCGGTTCCGATTTCCAGCACGCGATCCGCAGGCCTCAGTTTGAGCGCCTCCGTCATCAGAGCCACGACGTACGGCTGGGAGATGGTCTGTCCTTCACCGATCGGCAGAGGGTGGTCGACGTAAGCGTCTTCCCGGTAGCGTTCGCCCACCAGGAGATGGCGGGGAATTTTTCCCATCGCCGCCAGCACCCGCGTGTCGCGGATGCCCCTCCCCTTTATGTCGCGCTCCACCATTTTCAGCCGTTGTTCCTGGAAGTGGTCTGCGGCAGGAAGATGGGCCGGAATGGTCAGTATAAACAGCAAGGCAAGTCCGAAAATGCGCATGATTTCCTCCGGAAAATTCCTCCAGTTGACTGATGGACAGCCGTGTGTATATAGTCACTCGAACAGTAAATTCCCTGTCGTTGAAAGATGCCGGCTGCGGTGGCGGGTAACACAGGGGGTACCTCATCACTTTTTGCGAAAGGTCCGCGATGATCAAAGGCGGTGAAATCCGGCGTGCCGACCACCCCGTAGACAGTATCTTCCTCGACCGCTGGTCGCCTCGCGCCATGTCCGGTGAGCAGATTCCGGCCGAAGAGCTGCTGACGCTGTTTGAAGCGGCCCGCTGGGCACCTTCATCCGGCAACAACCAGCCATGTCGCATCCTCTACGCCCGCCGTTCCGGCGAACAGTGGCCGCTGTTCTTCGACCTGTTGACGGACTCAAACAAAATCTGGTGTACCCGCGCGGCAGTACTGGCAGTGTTTGTCTCATGCACCACCTTTCCCGGCGGAAAGCCGTGCCGCACGCATTCCTACGACACCGGGGCGGCCTGGATGAGCCTGGCTCTGCAAGGAAGCATTAAAGGTTATGTGGTTCACGGCATGCAGGGTTTCGACTACGAGCGTGCCCGCACGCAACTGAATATTCCCGATGGCTTTACGGTGGAAGCCATGGCCGCCATCGGCCTGCCCGGCAGTATCGGGGAACTGCCGGAACAGCTGCAGGCACGGGAAACGCCAAACGACCGGAGGATATTGATGCAGACCATCTGCGAAGGGCCGTTCTCCCTGTGACCGGCCGAATCTCCTCTCCACGTATCTTCATCATCGGCGACATTCACGGCTGCGCCGCCACCCTGCGGCGTCTGGTTGATGACACGCTTCGTCCGTCGCCCGCAGACCGCATCTACCTGCTTGGAGACCTGATCGACCGTGGTCCGGACAGTAAAGGGGTGCTGGACTTCATCTTCGAACTCCGGGAGCGCGGGCTGTCTGTCGCCAGCGTTCGCGGCAACCATGAAGAAATGTACCTGCAGGCCGGTCTGGACCTTCGTTACAGAGAGCTTTGGAAAGCCAACGGCGGCATCGCCGCCCTTGCCAGCTTTCTGGCAGACGCCCCCGGCGATATTCCCGGACGGTACCACGATTTTCTTGAATCTCTCCCCTCCTACATCCTGCTGGAAGATTTTGTCATCGTCCATGCAGGACTCAATTTCGATATACCAAATCCCTTCCTTGACACCGACGCCATGCTCTGGACACGATCCTCATACGTCGATCGGCAGCGTATCGGCGGCCGGCGACTGATCTGCGGTCATACGCCGGTCACGCGCACCCGTCTCGAAGAGTCGCTGAACAGCAGCAAGATCATGCTGGACAACGGCTGCGTCTTTGGCGGTATCCCGGAAATGGGCAATCTGGCGGCGTTGGAACTGGAGAGCATGACGCTCTTCCTGCAACCCAACATTGACCGGTAAACGCGCCGTATCACACACTCAGAGCAGCATGATCTTTGTGGCGGGAACCGACTCTGAGACCGGCACCACCGGTAATCCGGCCTCAAGGTAGGCATCAAAGCCTCGAACCAGTTTATGGACATCACTCCAGCCGTGTTTACGGAGCATCTCCGCTGTCTGGGCACTCATTTCTTCACCAGGACAGTCAGACATGACAACGATTGGCCGGTCGTGAGGAATTTCCGCCAGATGCTGCTCCAACGTGTCACTTTCAATGCGCAGTGCACCACGAGCCTTGAAAAGGCTCCAGTCGTGTTTGTGATGGTGGCGCAGTTCGATAAACATCAGCGGATCGCCATGGTGCATACTCTGTTTCACCGCTTCAGCGGTAACATCGAATCCTTCCAGCATGATACTCACCTCCCCTTCTCCACGCTCGCCGTTCAGAACAGTACGTCTTCCCGGCATTCTCATTTTACCATATCGGCTGATTTTTGACTTCCATTTCAGGCATGATATTATTATCGCAACGGATTGGCAGAATTACTGCCCCATCGAGATAAACACTCACAATACTGGTGGCCAGCATGAAAAGATCAAGGCTAATTGGCGGGCTGGTTTTTGTGTCGGGTGCGGTTGTAGCCGTTACAATTCTAATGTATTGCCTGCCGTTGAATTTTTCTGAGGGCTCTCCGGTTCAGCCAATCATTTTCAGTCATGCGCTGCATGCCGGCACAAACGGTATCCCGTGCCTCTACTGTCATCGCTACGCCGCTAAATCACGGCTCGCCGGAATCCCGGCCGTGGCGGACTGCCGTGCCTGCCACCTGTACATCTCTCCGGAGGCTCCGGAAATCAAAAAGCTTGGCGGATACTGGGACAGGCAGGAGCCGATCCCCTGGGTCAGGGTCAACTCTCTTCCTGACCACGTCTATTTCCCGCACATGATGCATATTCGTGCCAAAACAGAATGCGGCGTCTGTCATGGCGACGTTGCTGCAATGGAGCGGATCAGCCGGACAGCCAGTCTCAAGATGGGATGGTGCCTGGGTTGTCACCGTCAGCATAAGGCCAGCATTGATTGCTGGACCTGCCACATTTAATGGAGCCCTGAATGAAACGGAGAACCTTTTTGCAGCTCAGCGGGATGACGGCCGCCAGCGCGCTTCTGGCTGGGTGCCAGTCTAAAAACGAGAAACTGATCCCTTTTCTTGTCCCGCCGGACGAAGGAGTAACCCCCGGCAGGGCCGTGTATTACGCCAGCTCATGCGGTTTCTGTCCGGCCGGGTGCGGAATTCTGGTGCGGGTATCGGAAGGCCGAGCCAAAAAGGTCGAGGGGAACCCCGATCACCCTGTCAACCGGGGGAGACTCTGCGCCCGGGGTCAGGCCATCCTGCAGGAGCTCTATCATCCCGACCGGGTGCAGCAACCGCTCAAACGCACCGGACCTCGCGGCTCTGGAGAATTTCAAAAGATATCCTGGAAAGAGGGGCTTGGTATCCTCACCGCCCGGCTCAAGGAGCTGCAACGGGAGGAGGCGGCCGGCAGTCTGGCCATGATGACCCCGCAGCTCTCCGGTTCCCTCGCTTCACTGGTCGGCAATTTCATGCGCTCTTTCGGTTCATCACATCACGTATCCTTCGAACTGCTGGCCCCCGACTGGCTGAGGCAGGCCAGCCGAAGCAGTTTTGGCCAATCCGCCCTTCCCTTCTACGACCTTGCCGAAACCCGCTATCTGCTCAGCTTCGGCGCCGATTTCGTGGAGAGCCACCTCTCGCCGGTCCAGTACGGCAACGCCTTCGGTCGCATGCGTCAGGAGCGTGACACGGTCCGCGGACATTTCACCTATGTCGGCGGCCGCATGTCCCTGACCGGCGCCTCGGCCGACCGCTGGATGCCGGCCCGGCCGGGAAGCGAAGGGGTGCTGGCCCTCGGTATGGCC
>JBAVTM010000314.1:0-14870 GCA_049696195.1 Desulfuromonadaceae bacterium
GCCGTGGACGGTCTTGGTGGATGAATCCGGATTGCGCAGGACGTACTTGTTTTGATGATTCATTTAACATCCGATTCCCTTGGCGGCCCGAACCAGAGTGATCACGTCCGGCAAAGATCCAATAAAAACATTTAAGCAGCCAGCTGACAACAATGGTGCACCTAGATCCGATCTTGCGACCACAAGGCTGGCAACATATCCGGATAGCCCTGTCATTAGATGGCTGGCTGATACATATCAACTACCGTGCCATTCACCGAGCAGACTCGTCACGAATGCAAGGGCTTGATCGTACTGGAAAAACAAAATGTTAAGAATTAACTCAAAAGTGAAACTCTCAACAAAATCCGTCATACCTGGCATAACCGTCATATTTAACAGGATGTTTTGGGGTAATTAGCTGAAGTTTTCTTGTTTTCCGCATGTTGAACGAAATTTGCGCGCACATCAATAAATATTACAGTTTTAATTGAGAGAGTTGTTTCAACGAGGAGGCATATCCGGCCTCATATAATTGTGCCGCTGTTACATGCCCTAATATTCCAATAAACGTAACTGTTTTTCCAACAACTCCTATGCTATAGATAAGCCTGCATTCTCATGAACAGTTCATGAGATCAGGAAAAAAACACGAGCGGAGTATTTAAGTGAAAATCATTCTCCTGCACCCTTACGGCAGCAACTGGCTCAGCGGCATGAAAGACATCAGTACGGTTTTCAACCTGATGCCGCCGCTCGGCATGATGAGTATGGCCGCCGTACTCGAACGGGCGGGCATCGACGTCGAAATCATCGACTGCTACGCGACGCCAATGCCGCTGGCCGAACTCGTCAAAGAGATTATCCGGCGCGGTCCGGACTGCCTGGGTATATCCACTACGACATCTTCGTTCAACGAGGGGTATCGAATCGCCTCGGCGGTAAAGGATCAAGCGCCGCATATCTTTACCCTGTTCGGCGGCGCCCATGCCTGCGCTATCGGCGCACCGCTCCTGGATTCATTCCCGGCCATCGATTGCCTGGTGATCGGCGAGGGAGAAAACACGATGCTGGAGTTGGCCCAAGCCGGCTTCAGAGGGATCAGCCAAATTCCCGGCGTGGCCTATCGAGGCGCAGACGGCAAAGGGATTTTTTCGCTGCCGCGGGAACTGATAAAGAACTTGGACGACCTCCCTTTTCCCGCCTACCACAAGCTGCCACAATTTCCCCGGCGCTACAACCTGCCGCTCTTCAGTTATCCGACAGCGCCCAACACCAGCATTATCTCGAGCCGCGGCTGTCCCTATTCCTGCTCCTACTGCGACCGTTCGGTGTTCAGCCGCGGCTTCAGATTCAACTCTCCGGAGTATATCGTTGAACATATGGCAATGCTCAACCGCGATTTTGGCATTCGTCACGTCTTCTTTTATGACGACCTGTTCACCTTTGACCGTAAAAGGGTCGCAGAGTTCTGTGAGATCAAGGAACGAAAAGGGCTGAAGGTTACCTATAATTGCATTGCCCGCCTGGAGCATGTGGACCAGGAATTGCTGGCGCTCCTCAAACACTCCGGCTGCTGGCAGGTCAATTTCGGTATCGAGTCGGGAGATCCGGAGATTTTAAAACAGCATCGTAAATTCTTCGGTCTGGACGAGGTCGGGCGCAAGCTGCAGATGGTGAAGGACTCCGGCATGCGGGTAAAAGGATTGTTCATGGTCGGCCTGCCGGGAGAAAACGAGACCGCTATCCGCCGCACGATCGATTACGCTCTGTCACTGCCGCTGGACGAGATCAATGTCACCAAGTTCACCCCGTTTCCCGGCGCACCGGTCTACAGCACGATCAGAGAGCAGGGGGAATTCAATGAGAGCTGGGATTTGATGAACTGCCTGAACTTCGTATTCGTGCCACACGGCATGACCAAACAACAACTTGAAGACCTCTACAACGAGTTTGTTCAGCGCTTCTACCACCGTCACCGCATCACCTGGGGCTATACTAAAATGCTCTGGAAATCGCCGCACAGTATTTTTACCTTTATGAGGAGTCTGCCGGAAATTATTGCCTTTGAGATGAAACAGAAATGGTAACAAAAGACCGCGGCACAACAGGAACCGGCACTGTGACCCATTGGCAATCATCCTTTTTTTTTGCTCTGCTGCTCATCCTTTCCCTGGCAGTGCCGGTGTCAGCCGAAAACCCGGCTTCAAGAGCGACAGGAGAATACGGCGGCCTCACCGGTTACGGCATAACCCACAAATATTTTGGAGCAACCCGCACCCAGGTGCAGACCTGGGACGCCATCGCCCGATACGGCCGATTTCTGTCCGATGAGGTCGGCGTTGGGAGCTGGTATCAAGGGAGGCATGAGCTGCTGGTGGAACTGCCGTATCATATGGCGGTGGATCATAACGGCAGATCCATGGTGGGGGGATATCTGCTCGGAAGCTGGAAATTCACCGGCCTGAAGGATACGGCGCCCTACGTCTTCGCCGGAGGCGGCCCGCTTTACGTAGATCTGGGACTGCCGACCATGGGAACCAGGCTGTGCTACAGCTATCAGGCGGGAACCGGGCTGCAGTACTTTATGGACAGAACGACCGCACTGAATGTGGAGTACCGCTATCATCACATCTCGAACGCCGGCACCGCCCAGCCTAATGAACCGCTCAACTCCAGCAAGATACTGTTCGGGGTGTTATTTTACTACTGACCCGCTTTCAGAAAAAGACTCCGTAGCAAGTCTTCCGCGCCCTGTTATTAATGATGTCCCGCTCTATCCTTGCCAGCGCCGGTTCTTTCTTGACCTCGGTTAACTCCAGCCTTGCAAGGAGGACCTGGTTCTTGAGACCGGGGAACATTCCCTTTACGAAAAGGTCGTTTTGAGGTACTATACGCCACCTGAAATTGTCGAATTTGCTTTGATGACCGCACCTGTTGCAAAGTGACAATAACTTTACCATTCAACACACACAAGGAGTCACATCATGGCGAGTCTTAACAAGGTTATGCTGATCGGAAACCTGGGCAAAGACCCGGAAGTGCGTTTCACCGCATCCGGCCAGGCCGTAGCAAGCTTTTCCCTTGCAACAAGTGAAAAGTTCAAGGGAAAATCGGGGGAAATGGAGGAGCGCACCGAGTGGCACAACATCACGCTCTGGGGCAAGCTGGCCGAGATCGCCGGCGAGTACCTCTCCAAAGGAAAGACCGTCTACATCGAGGGGCGCCTGCAGACCCGCAAATGGCAGGACAAGAGCGGCAATGACCGCTACACCACCGACATCGTCGGCGACAAGATGCAGATGCTCTCACCTAAAGGCGAGCGGAGCGGCGGCGATTCATCGTCGGCTCCGAAATCGGGCGGCAGCAGCTACGAGGAGCCGCCTTTCCAGGATGACGATATCCCGTTTTAAGGCAGGTACCATTTACCTTTATCCATAGAATCTGATTGCTGATTCTGGTAATACTCATAGCCACTTTGCCGCCCGCAGAGTGGCTGTTTTTTAGCCGCTCACCTGGGTGACAGAAGTACCGACCCGGCTGGATCGCTCTCCCATGGGAGTTTTGTCTATGATTGCCAGAACGTGTCTTGCGGCCATTGCCGTTTTTGCATTGCTTGGTGTGGAGGCGGAGGCTCAAGACGCCAGTCCCGGCAGAAAACCTGCCAAGCCCCTCTGGGAGCTCGCCGCTGTGGCGGGCGGCACCTATTCCCCGGATTATCCCGCGGCCGACAAGAATTCACTCCATGGACTGGCCCTGCCGTATGTGATCTATCGTGGAGATTTTTTACGCCTGGGAACGGACAGCATAGCGAAGGGTGTATTTATCGATACCGATTATACCGAACTCAATGTGAGCATGGCCGCTGCCTTTAATGCGAATTCCAACGACAATGGTGCGCGGCGGGGGATGCCGGATCTGGATTATCTGATTGAAATCGGCCCCCAGTTAAAGATCAAGTTTGGAGAACTGTATGGCGGCAGGGTCGAATTGCAGCTGCCCGTTCGCGCCGTATTGTCCACCGATTTCGGCAGAGTCGATCACAGGGGCTATCTTTTCAATCCAAAATTCTACTACTCGCGGGAGAACATTTTCAATTCCGGTATCGATATGAATAGCACCATCGGCTCCAGTTTTGCCACGGAAAAACTGCATACCTATTTTTACTCGATTGAACCGCGGTTTGCGACGGCTACCCGCCCTGCGTATGAAGCGGACGGCGGCTATCTGGGGAGCGCACTAACAGTCGGACTCTCCTATGGCGTCACGGATCGGGTACGGGCCTATGTCGGAGGGCAGGCAGGGTATTACGGCGGCGCCGCGAATGAGGATAGCCCCCTGTTTCGCCGAAAAGTGAATTCTTCGATCCATGCCGGCTTTACCTGGTCGATCTATCAAAGCGATACACTCGCACCCTCCCACTGAAACGTTGCCGGGGATGGTTTATATGTGAATTTTCCCGGCTGGAAAACCGGGTCAAACAGCACTAAGTGATACAAATAGACGTTTTTTGTGTTATATACTGCCAAAACAATCCGCGGTTTTTTTGTTCCGGTTTTTCCATTTTTTTGTCACCTTAACCCTTTAACCGGTCAGGACGCTACTTATCAAAGAACTTGCCCTGCTCATACCCTATTTGACCTCGCTCCGCTGGCGCTATGCCGGCGGAGCGCTCTTTCTTCTCCTTACCAACGCCTTTGCGCTGTTGATCCCCTGGTTCATGAAACTGGCGGTAGAAGCTCTTCAGCATCCGCAAGCGGCGCGCCTCTCTCCCTCCTCCTGCGCCATGATTATCATTCTCCTGGCTGTTCTGCACTGCATCACCCGCATTTTTTCCCGGACGTTGATCCTTAACGCCGCCCGCATCATTGAATTCCAGATCCGCAACGACCTGTTCGGTCGTCTGACCCGGCTTGACCTCGGTTATTTTTCCAGCAGCCGGAGCGGGGACATCCTGTCCCGCTTTTCCAATGACCTGACCAACGTCCGGATGCTGGCCGGTTTCGGCTCAATGAGTGCCATCAACACGCTGCTGATTTATAGCGCCGCCGTGACGATGATGACCCGTATTCATCCCTGGCTCACATTCTGGGCGATTCTCCCCTTCCCGTTGATGGTGCTGATCGTCAAAAAAATCTCCCACCGTCTCTTTCATCGTTCTCTCCAGGCCCAGGAGGAGCTGGCACATCTGTCCAGCCAGGCCGAGGAAACGGTTTCCGCGGTACGGCTGATCAAGTCCTACTGCCGGGAAGAGTATTTTCAGGAGGAGTTCGGGAAAACCGCCGCGCGCTATCTCAGGCATAACCTGCGGCTGGCGCGCCTGCGAGGCCTTATCATCCCGGTCATGGCAGCGGCCACCGGATCGGGGACCCTCATCGTTCTATTCATGGGTGGACGGCTGGTCATAACCGGCGTCATAACGCTGGGAGACTTCGTCGCTTTCAGCGGCTATCTGGCGATGCTGGTCTGGCCGACAGCCGTGCTTGGCTGGATTCTGACCCTGGCGCAGCGGGGAGCCGCTTCGATGTCCCGGCTGGCCGCAATCCTGGGAGCCGAGCCGGCAGTGTTCGACCACCCTGATGCACAACCGGCAGACACCCTGCGGCAGGGGATCGAAGCGCGGGATCTCCGCTTCAGCTATGGCGACGCGAACGTTATCGGGGGGATTTCTTTTCAAATCCGGGCGGGAGAAACGGTGGGGATCACCGGAGAGGTCGGGAGCGGCAAAACCACCCTGCTGCGGTTGATCGCGAGGCTGCTGCCGGTCTCGGAAGGGATGCTCTTCGTTGACGGGCGCGAGATCAACACGATAACCATCACCAGCCTGCGCCGCCTGATCGGGTACGTGCCGCAGGAGACGTTCCTTTTTTCGCGGAGTGTTGCCGACAATATCAGCTACGGGATTGCCGGTGACCATACTGCGGAGGCCTTGACAATAGCGGCAAGCCAGGCCGGTTTTTTAGAGGATGTGGAATCGTTCCCCGACACATTCGAGACACAGGTCGGAGAAAAGGGGGTGACCCTTTCCGGCGGGCAGAAACAGCGGCTCGCCATCGCCCGCGCCGTCGCCGGCAACCCGCCGATCCTGCTGCTGGATGATCCGCTCTCCGCGGTAGACGCCGGGCGCGAGGAGGAGATCCTCAACGAACTGGGGAAATTCTATGCCGGACGGACCGTGCTGATCGTGTCGCAGAGAGTCTCGGCCTTCCGCGACTGCGACCGGATCATCGTCCTGAAAGAAGGAATGATTGCCGAAGAAGGCCCCCCTGCCGAACTGTTCCGGCAAGGAGGACTTTACGCGGAAATATGTCGCCGGCAGCAGCAAAGCCGGGGGATCATATAACCGTTCAGATCCCGGTCCCGCCATCATTGGCCACCCTGCTTCCGGTCCGTATGCCACGCTTGAAGATCAGGATGCTTACCCCTTCCGCGGTTCGATCGAATTCAAATGACAGCGAGTTTTCGTAAGCCAGCAGGGCAACCGCCTCCAGTTGATCAAAACCCCGCAAACGGAAGAGAATGCGGTTCCCCTTGTCGAGATAGCCCAGGAAGCTGCCTGATACATCGAATTCAACCGGCCCCCATTCACCGGTCAGATCAACCACGCTCACCCCCGGACTGCTGACGGAGGCTTCACTCAGGCTGACACGCCTCGGCTGGCCGCCGCTTGTGCCCGGCCGGTCCGGAACCTGTGCCGCCTGCGCTTCCAGAGGGGCTGGCGAGATCACCATGCCGGCGGCCACGGTGGCGTTGGAGAAACGGTCGATCAGGATAAAGCTGCCGGTATCCCGGTTCAGCTTGTAGGGGTCGAAGGAGATCGGGCGGTCAAGTTCCAGGCGGGCAACGCCGATTTCGTTCAGCCCCAGCGTCGGCACCCGCTTCTGTTCCAGCGTGTTAACGTCCACCGCATACTGCACGGCGGTAACCCGGCCCGGCGTCACGGCGGTGGCCGTCTTGACCAGGTAGATCTGCCCCGGCTGCAGCGGCTCGTCATGCATCCAGACCAGGTGGGCCTCCAGGTGCCGGGCATGGATCGGCGGCGCGTCAGGCGCGGTCAGCATGTCCCCCCGGCTGATATCGATCTCGTCCTCCAGGGTCAGGGTCACGGCCTGGCCGGCGGTGGCCTCGGGCAGGTCGCCGTTCATCGTGACGATGCGCGTGACGCGGCTGGTGCGCCCGCTTGCGGCGACCCGCAGCTCGTCCCCCGGACGGATGGTTCCCGCGGCGATTGTGCCGCAGAAACCACGGAAGTCGAGATGGGGGCGGTTCACCCACTGCACCGGCAGACGGAACGGCTGGTGCCGGTTGTCACCTTCGAGCCGGACGGTTTCCAGATACTCCATCAGGGTGGGCCCCTTGTACCATGGGGTGTTGGTGCTGGCTTCGATCATGTTGTCGCCGTTCAGGGCCGAGAGGGGGATGGCCGTGATCGAGGAAAAGCCGAGCGGAGCGGCGAACTGCTGGTAGTCATCCACGATCGCATTGAAACGTTCGGCGTCGAAATCAATCAGGTCCATCTTGTTGATCGCCAGCACCACGCTGCGGATGCCGACCAGCGAGACCAGAAAGCTGTGGCGCCTGGTCTGGGTCAGCAGACCCTTGCGGGCATCCACCAGGATCACCGCCACCTGGGCGGTCGAGGCGCCGGTGACCATGTTGCGGGTATACTGCTCATGGCCGGGGGTGTCGGCGACGATGAACTTGCGCTTGTCCGTGGAGAAGTAGCGGTAGGCGACATCGATGGTGATCCCCTGCTCCCGCTCTGCCTGCAGGCCGTCCATCAGCAGGGCGTAGTCGATGGCGCCCCCCTGAGTGCCGACCTTTTTGCTGTCCGCCTCAAGGGAGGCCAGCTGGTCCTCGAACACCATCTTCGAATCCCACAGCAGCCGCCCGATCAGGGTACTCTTGCCGTCATCGACGCTGCCGCAGGTGATGAAGCGGAGCAGCGATTTCTCTTCCTGGCTTTTGAGGTAGGCGAGGATATCTGCTTCGATAAGTTCGGATTGGTGAGCCATTAGAAATATCCCTCCTGCTTCTTCTTTTCCATCGACCCCGCCGAGTCATGGTCGATCATGCGCCCCTGCCGCTCCGAAGTGCGGGTCAGCAGCATCTCCTGGATGATCCGGGGGAGGGTGTCCGCCTCCGATTCGACGGCGGCTGTCAGGGGGTAGCACCCCAGGGTGCGGAAGCGGACCGATTTGTACTGTACCGTTTCCCCTTCCTGCAGTTCGAGCCGCTCATCATCCACCATGATCAGCATGCCGTCCCGCTCCACCACCGGCCGCACGGCGGCGTAGTAGAGCGGCACGATCGGTATATTCTCCAGGTGGATATACTGCCAGACGTCCAGCTCGGTCCAGTTGGAGATCGGGAAGACCCGGATGCTTTCTCCCGGTTTGACCCGGGTGTTGTACAGGTTCCACAGCTCCGGGCGCTGGTTCTTGGGGTCCCAGCGGTGGTTGGCGCTGCGGAAGGAGAAGATCCGCTCCTTGGCCCGCGATTTCTCCTCGTCACGGCGGGCTCCGCCGAAGGCGGCATCGAACTTGTACTTGTCGAGCGCCTGCTTCAGCCCCTCGGTCTTCATCACGTCGGTATAGAGCGCCGAACCGTGCGTAAAGGGCGAGATTCCCCGGCTTACCCCCTCCTCGTTCACATGCACGATCAGGTCGAGGCCGCATTCGGCGGCCATCTTGTCCCTGAACTCGATCATCTCGCGGAACTTCCAGGTGGTGTCCACATGCAGCAGCGGAAAGGGTGGCGGAGCAGGATAAAAGGCCTTGCGGGCCAGGTGCAGCATGACCGCCGAATCCTTGCCGATGGAGTAGAGCATGACCGGGTTTTCGAATTCGGCCACCACCTCGCGGAGGATATGGATGCTTTCGGCTTCAAGCTGCTGCAGATGGGTCAGATTCAGGTTCATATGGTTACCTCATGGTATGTTGCAATTCGAGTTGATATCAATCTAGTCTCTTCTCCATAAGGGAGAAGGTGGCCGAAGGCCAGATGAGGGGGAAACAGTGCTTCATAATCCAACTGTACCCCCTCACCCTAACCCTCTCCCTCATGGAGAGGGGATTTGTTCTACATTCTATTGCCCTTTGGTGTTGTTCATCTCCGGTGTAAACCGCATTCCTTGTTCTCCGGGTTCTCCCACCACCATCTCCCCGCCCGGGCATCCTCGCCCGGCTGCACCGCCCTCGTGCAGGGAGCACAGCCGATGGAGCGGTATCCCTGACTGTAGAGGCGGTTCTTCGGCAGATGGTGCTCTTCGGTGTAGCTGTTCAGCTGCTCCTCGCTCCAGTCGATGAGCGGGTTGATCTTGAGGAGGCCGCCGTTCAGCGCGTCCAGTTCGATCGCCTTCAGGTCACCCCGGGTGACGCTCTGCTCACGGCGCATGCCGGTTACCCAGCCGTTCAGACCCTTCAAAGCCCGTGACAGCGGCTCCACCTTGCGGATGCCGCAGCAGGTGTGGCGCTTGTCCAGCGATTCGCGGAAGGAGAACAGTCCCTCGGCCCGTTCCAGCTGCTCCACCGCCCCATGCTTGGGGAAGTACCAGTCGATCTTCAGGCGGTAACGCTCCACAAGGGCATCGGCCACTTCGTAGGTCTCTTCGTTCAGCCGGCCGGTATCCAGGGCGAACACCCCCAGCGTGAGGCCTGCCTGATGGGCGATGTCGATGATGGCGACATCCTCCAGCGAGAAGGAGCAGGCCAGGGAGACCGGGCCGCCCGCCGCTTCGATACCGGCCGTGAGGATTTCTACTGCTGTTGCGTTGTTTGCGAGTTGTGGGAGGTTCTTGTTCATGGTAACTCCAATCAGATTTTTAATCCCAGCAGCGGCCAGATGAACCACGCGGATCCCAGAAAGAGCAGCCAGGAGATTCCCATGACCACGACTCCGGGAACGATCATGTCACGGCTCTTCAGATAGCCCGAGCCGAAGGCGATGGCGGTTGCGGGGGTTCCCATGGGGAGGCAATAGGCCAGACCGGCAGGGAGGGCGATGGACAGGGTCATGACCCGTGGATCGATCCCCAGTCCGGTGGCGAGGCTCAGCCCGATCGGCATCAGGATGGCGATTACCGCGGCATTACTGATGCATTCCGTCAACAGAATCGCCACCAGAGAGATCAGCGCAACAATCACAAACGGAGACATCGGAAAGGTGGTCAACCCCTTGTTGGCCAGCCACAGGGCAGCGCCGGTCTTCTCCATGGCACTTGCCAGAGCGATGGAGCAGCCGTACATCAGGATGATTCCCCAGTTAACGTACTCCTCGATCTTCTGCCAGGAAACTACGCGGAATGCAAACAGGACGGCCGTTCCCAGGATGGCTATGGCGGCCAGCCCCAGTTGTCTGCCGAAGAACACCCATCCGCCGATGGTGGCGATCATGACCAGGGCGGTGATCATTTCGTCATAGCTGATCTTGCCGACCTCCAGCCTTTTGCGGTTGAGAACGCGAATGCCGTCCTCAACGCTGGTCAGATCCGGTGGAAAGAAGGATATCAGCAGAGTGAAACCGATGGCCAGGAGCGGCAGGACGATCATGATCGCCGCCATGGTCCAGTCAAAAAAAACGATGTCGATTCCGGCGATCTCCCGCAGCATCCCGACGGCCAGCGGCGCCCTGGCCCCGCCCAGGAAGGTGGCGATACCTCCGATGATACAACCCCATGCGATGGACATGAAGAGCAATTTGGCATAGTTGCTCTTGCCCGGCTTCAGCCCGAGGCTTGAGGAGATCTCCACCACGACCGGGAAGAGCATCGCGGCCACGGCGTGTTCACTCATGCAGAAGGATAATCCCGCGGCGAGCAGAAAGACCGTCAGGGCAAGACGCCTCGGCGTGCTGCCGTATCGGACCAGCATGGCCCGGGCCAGGCGGGCGGAGAGTCCGGTGCCGGCCATCGCGGCGCCCAGGATAAAGGCACCCAGAATAAAAAACACCGCCTCATTGCCAAAGAGAGCGTAGGTCTGTTTGGCAGGCAGGATACCTACCAGCGGCAGCATAACCATCGACAGCAGGGCGGTCACCGCAATCGGCAGCAGACCGGATACCCAGAGAACAATCGTGACGCCGAACAGCACCAGCGAGTGATACCCGGCCGCCGTGAGCCCGTCCGGCCGTGGCAACTGATACGCAATCACCGTCAACAGCACCAGACCACCCAGCAGCTGATACCGCAGGGTACGATCCATCACGATCATCCAGATGGGGCGCGTGTCGATCTTGAGCGGTGTGTCTAACGATATCGGAGTCATCTACAGCCCTGCCGATTCAAATGATCCCACGGCGCCGCTGGTGCGCAGATGCCGCCGAATATCCGATGCCGCCAGGGTCCTGCGATCCTGAAGCTTGTCGAAGACCTCTCTCAGAAATCCGGAGGAGGCAGTGAATTCGAAAGGAGTTGTCAGGCGCAGGAGCGGCATGATCGGCTTGAGGGGCACCCGGTGCCGGTGCCATTCTGCGGCCAGGAAGAGAAAGAGGTCGCCGGTTTCTGCCGGATCCCAGGCGCTCCCTTCCCCCGCAAGGACAAGCAGCGGGATGACTCCGTGGCCCAGCAGTTCATGGATGGCAGCCCGTATATCTTCCGGTGCCGCGTGGTCTGCGATGATCGATGAAGCGACCGACCAGCTTGAAAAGGTGGCGGCGGCGGCACCGAATGTTTCCCGCCACCTACCCCCGTCGCCTACAGCCCCGGCGACCGGATAGCTGCCGTAGGCCTGTTGCGGAATATCCAGGACATCGAGGCCGGCCAGGTAGACCTGTTCAACCTGCGATGCGGATAACGGATAGCCGATCTGCCCCATCAGCCGGATCGAAAAATTGCGCTTGATCTGGCGGACCATGTCAAGATTCTGCCCAAACGCGCCGACATCACCGAAGGTAACGTGAAACAGATCGGTAGCTTCCAGGCAATAACTTTCGTACATGGTTTCAAGGGTGCTGTAGACCGGCAGGTTCCCGCCGATGAAAAAGACCCTTCCTTCGCGACGCAGATCGGCGGGGCTCGCGTAATTGCACGGCGTACCGTGCAGGAAGTCCAGCCTATGTGAATCAATGGTACGAATCATGGTTTTACCCGATTTCACTCACCTTGCCATACAGCTCATCCAGGGTCAGGGAGCGCTCTACGGCGGTTCCCAGTCCTCCATCACCCAGGCGATACAGGTCGAAGCGGGGGGTGCGCTCACCTTCTTCCCCCTTCATCAGGGCTGCACTGACAATCCCGACATCGGCCAGTTGCGGCTGGGTACAGGAGTTGGGACAGCCGGAGAGGGCCCAGTTCAACTTTTGTCCCAGCGCGCCGATGTGCGCCAAAAGTTCACGGGCCACGTCGCGTGTCGCCGACAATCCCATCTGGCATTCATGGCTGCCGGGGCAGACCCGCAATGCGGGGGTGGGCACACCGGCAATCAGGCCTGTTGCCTGCTGCAATGCGCTCAGCTCCGCAGCAACATCGGCGCCGGGCGGCAGCAGCAGGGCGATATCCTGGTTGGCGGTCACCATCAGCACGCTGTCCGCGTGATGATCGGCGCTGTCCGAGATTACGACAAGCTGTTCTGCCGTCAATCTGCCGGCGAACACCGGCAGCTCCAGGCGCTGGTGCCCGGCTGCAACCGGAACAAAGTACTCCGGGAGACCGCTGACAACCGGAAGCTCTTCGCTGTATGACGCTTCGGCTTCGATCAGCTGACGCAACCTCGCTTCGCCGAACTCCTTGGCCAGAAACTTGAGGCGCTTTGGCGGCGGCGCATGGGCAGCGTATACCCTGACAATCGCTTCGATGAGCGGAATGATCCGCTCTTCCGCTACATCCTCGGCAAACAGGAATGCCGGGTGCGGTTCCCGGCCCAGACCGCCGGCAATCCAGACATCATAGCATGCGCGCCCTTCGTCAAGCCGTGCCAGCACGAGGCCCACATCCTGGATCAGATGCCTGCCGCCGGCTACATCAGCTTCGATGCCGATCTTGAATTTCTTCGGCAGGCGCTCGAAGCGCGGGTTGCCGGTAAAATGGCGATGCAGACGACGGGCAAGTGTTTCGAGAACCGGGAAACCCTGGGCTCCCTGACTGCCGCAGGTAATGCCGCGGACAGCTCCGCCGCACGCGCCGCGCGACGTCAATCCTGCCATTGCCAGTTCGCGCTTGACCTGTGGCAGATCCTCTTCCTTAAGCCAATGTATCTCCATGCTGCCGCGGGTGGTCAGGTGAACCGTCCCCTGCCCGAAGCGCGCTGAAACCGACGCGACCGTGCGGGCCTGACCGGCGGAGATGACCCCTGCAGCCAGCTTGACCCGTTGCATGTAAAAGCCTTCCTGGCGCTGTTTGTAGATGCCGTCCAGGCGGTATTCGGATCCGGTTCTGCTCATGGGTCAGATCCCCTCGAAGAGTGCCGTTGACAGGTAGCGTTCCGCTCCGTCCGGCAGGATCACGACGATGGTCTTGCCGGCAAATTCATCCAGCTGCCCGAGTCGTACCGCCGCGGCCACTGCGGCGCCACAGGAGATGCCGACCAGCAGTCCTTCTTCCCTGGCCAGACGTTTGGCGAATTCAATCGCTTCGGCACTCTCTACCTGTTCGACGCGGTCAATGACGGAGAGGTCGAGAGTCTCCGGGATAAATCCGGCGCCGATGCCCTGGATCTTATGCGGGGCCGGCTGAATCGGCCGACCGGCCAGATGCTGGGTGATGACCGGACTCTCTTTCGGCTCGACCGCAACCGAGATGATCTTCTTTCCCTTGGTGTTTTTGATGTAGCGCGAAATCCCGGTGATGGTCCCGCCGGTGCCGACCCCGGCCACCAGGACATCAATGGCTCCATCGGTGTCGTTCCAGATTTCGGGACCGGTGGTTTTTTCATGAATTTCCGGATTAGCCGGGTTCTTGAACTGCTGCGGCAGAAAGTATTTTTCAGGTTCTGCCGCCGCGATCTCTTCGGCCCGGTCGATGGCCCCCTTCATCCCTTCGGCGCCGGGGGTCAGGATCAGGTTGGCACCCAGTGCGGCCAGCACGCGGCGACGTTCGACACTCATCGTTTCGGGCATGGTCAGGGTCAGCTTGTAGCCGCGGGCAGCGGCAACATACGCCAGAGCGATGCCGGTGTTCCCGGAAGTCGGCTCGATGATCTCGACGCCAGGCTTCAGAACACCGCGCTTCTCGGCATCCCAGATCATATTGGCGCCGATGCGGCATTTAACCGAATACGCCGGGTTACGCCCCTCGACTTTTGCCAGGATTGTCGCTTTTGAATTGCCAACGATATGGTTCAGTTTCACCAGGGGGGTGTTGCCGATCGACTGCGAGTTGTCTGCGTAAATCTTGCTCATGTCTTTTCTCCTTTCGCATTTACCTATGTCTATAGATAGAATAGGCAATTGTGGCAAAAATTAAATGCTGAAATCGATGATTCTTGATCTCTGTGGGCGGGTGGCATCACGTCTTTCGATCCTATCGGCGCGTGACGTGAATTATAACAGAGGATCTATCGCCTTCTAATCATCACCAAGCGGATATCGCAACAGGCAGGTTCGCCAATCCTTGCCAATCTTTTATTCTTCAGTATGCCACCTTTCCTCAAAGCGACAAGAACCGACTCAAGAAACTTCCACAGAATTGCCCTTCTTTCGCAAGCCCTGAAACAGGGATCGGATCACCCGTGGAGTACTCTGCCGGACGGCCGGGATCCTTGAACGCATATCCTGTTCCAGGATATATATGTCTATTATGTCTATAGTCATATAAGAAGCTGCCGGTGTCAAGGAATATTATCTATGTATGAGTTCAGACTTTGTCGCATGTCCGTACATAAAGAAGAGGATCGGGGTGAGCACAACAAAAGAGGGGTTACAGAATAATCTGTAACCCCTCGTGATGTTTGGTGAGC
>JBAVTM010000315.1:0-3624 GCA_049696195.1 Desulfuromonadaceae bacterium
GATCAGCAAGGTCAGGGTAGCGGTGGTCTTATTCACGGTTTTCATGATGCTGTCGCTGCTGTTGGTGAAAAAGTCCTTGCGACCGTGCCTCTGCCTGAGAAGATTGATGATGCTCTGTTCCGCGATCTGATTGGATGTACCCTCCATAACCCGGACCGTTATGGAATTGAAATACTGCTGCCCCAAGAGTCTGCTCATCGCCGCGCTGTAAGGAATCCATACCTGCAGGTTTTGGCTGTTGCCGAATGGACCTTCCTTCTCTTTGGTTACGCCGATAACCCGGCAGGGGAGCTCACCGAGAAAGAGGACCTTGCCGATCGGCTCTTCCTTGGCAAAAAACTTCGTGCTGGTATTCTGATCGATTACCACCACCTGGGCCTGCCGAACTACATCGCCAGCGTCGAACAGCGCTCCTTGTGAAATTTCGTATCCCTTGACACGGAAATATTGTTCTCCGACACCATTTACCGATGCATTTGCCGTAACATTACGGTAGCGGATTGCCTGGCTGCCACCGGTTGCAGGGGTAGCGCTGTCAACGTAGACCTGCGATTTCAGGGCCTCCAGGTCAGAAGGGATCAACGTCTGAATGCTGGAGGCGTCTTCGTCGCCCCAATCCTTACCCGGATTAATATCGATGACATTTGTCCCCATGGAACTGATGTCGTTGATGACTTTCTGCCGCGCCCCTTGACCGAGTGCCACCACCGAAACCACCGAGGTTATGCCGATGATTATGCCAAGCATGGTAAGGAGTGTCCGCATTCTATGTGAGGACAAGGCGATCAGGGCCATCTTTAAAGCCTCTGCGAACCGGCCCCAGTTGGCCTGAAGAAAGTTGGCCGGCTTTTCGACAGATGCTTTTTTCGGCAGGTTCCGCGGTTCCAATAGCTGTTTGCCGGGATTCGCCTGATCCTTGATAATCTCGCCATCGCTGATCTCGATGATCCGCTCGGCGTGGCTGGCAACCTGCATGTCATGGGTAACCAGAATGATGGTATGACCACGAGCGTGCAATTCGTGGAGTACGTTCATCATCTCCTGACCGCTTTTGCTGTCCAGTGCCCCGGTCGGCTCGTCTGCCAGGATTACGTCGCCGCCGTTCATAAGCGCCCGGGCAATACTTACCCGCTGCTGCTGGCCGCCGGAAAGCTGGTTGGGGCGGTAATCACATCGATCCGCCAGGCCGAGGCGGGTCAGAATCTCCTGGGCTCGCGCTCGACGCGTACTTTTATTCACACCGGAATAGACAGCCGGGATTTCAGTGTTCTGGGTGGCGGTCAAGTGCGGCATCAGGTGATAGCGCTGGAAGATGAAACCGAAATATTCCCGCCGTAACCTGGCCAGTTCGTTGCCGGAGAGCTCTCCGGTTTCCTGGCCATCGATCCGGTAGCTCCCCTCCGTGGGTCGATCAAGGCAGCCGAGGATGTTCATCAGGGTGGATTTCCCGGAACCGGAAGCCCCTACGATCGCGACCATCTCGCCGCGACCGATGGTCAGGTCGATCCCTTTCAGTACCCGGGTTTCCTGTCCACCGGTGATGAACCGCCGACCTAATCCTGAAAGTTCAAGTAATGGTCTGCTCATGATCAGCGTTTCCCGCCAGGATGAGAAGGCATGGCACTCGATTCAGTTTTTGGCAGCGACGTGCTGTCGCCGACCACAACCTTTTCTCCTTCACGCAATCCTTCCACCACCTGCACCTGCACGTTGTTTGATATGCCGGTGCGGATCGTTCTTGTTTCGGCGACATCGCCGACCAGCACCTTCACCGTCGAGCGACCATCCTTCTGCTTGTCCCCCAGGGATGAAACAGGAATACAGAGCGCCTGTTTAACCTGATTCAGGACTATGACAACCTGGGTGGTCATGGACACCTTCAGTTTGCTGTTGGTATTGGGTACTTCGAACAACCCATAGTAATAGACTGCTGAACTGGAACCGGTACTACTGCTGCTTGTTCCTGTGCTGCTTGAAACCGGCCCCGGTTCGATGGCCCGAAGCGTGCCGTAATAGCGTGTATCGGCATCGCCCAGCAAGGTGAAATACGTCTGCAAGCCCGGTTTGACACGGGTAACGTCAGCTTCGGAGATCTTGGCCTTGACGGTCATGGTGTCCAGGGTAGCCAGGGTGATAATCGTTGTTGCCGATTGGGTAGATACCACCGTCTGACCTTCCTCGGTGTCGATGGAGATGACAGCACCATCTATCGGTGCATTGATTCGGGTATATCCGAGGTTGGCCCTGGCCGTATCCACGGCAATGACAGCCTTCTTTATCTGCGCTTCAAGGGCCGCTATGTCATACTTGGTACTCTCAAGCTGCGCCAGTGCGCTCTCCAGGTCTGCCTTGGAGGCAGCATCCTTCGCGTTCATCTGACTTTGCCGCTGCCAGGCAAGATCATACTGTTTCAACAATGCCTGCCGGGATCGTTTCTGGGCACGCAGGTTTTCCACCTGGGCTTCGGAATCCTTCAACGTGTTCTGCTGGAGTACCGGATCGATCTCAGCCAGGAGTTGACCTTTCTTTACCTTGTCACCCAGCGCGACGTGCAAGGTTTTTAACTGCCCGGAGACCTGCGCTCCCACCGCGACCGTCTTGAAAGCCTTCAACGTGCCGCTGGCCAGAACACTCTCCTCCAGGTCCATCTTAACGACATCGGCGGTGATGAATGAGGCCTTGGCTTTGCTGAAGAAAAACTTCTTCACGGCAAATCCGGTCCCCAGTAAGGCAAGGAGGGCAATCGTTCCAACAATGATTCTTTTTCGTGATGTGGTAATCATGGTTCCAGTCCTTTTTTACGTATGACTGCAACGCCACCCAGGGCGAATTTCATCACATAGTCGATATAGGCGTCGAGATCGTCAATCAAGACGGGAACTTCGTTGCTTTTTGCTCTCTGTCTGACTCTTTGCATCAGAAGCGGATGGATGCACATGCTGATGATGCAGGTTTCGCAGAATGCAACCTGCTGATCGGTAGCCTCCGAACCCAACAGTTCCCGCACTACTGCCAGTGTCTTTTCGCGCAGAGGATTAATCGACGACATCATTACTTCTTCCAACAGACCGGTTGGGTTTACGATTTCCATCTGGGAGATGAAAAACTCCCTGTTGTTCTCGTCGGAGATCCGCTCCACCAATGCCTTCACCTGGCCACGTAGACGGTCTTCAGCGGTTGCAGTCTCGCTCACGCCCCCGTCCTGTGGGTGGAGTAGTATGGACTCGGCGAAGGAATGACGCCACGACTCCTGATAGAGGGCTTCTTTGCTGCCGAAGTAATAATTCACGGCAGAGATATTGGCCTCGGCACGCGAACATATCTCAGCCACCGTCGCATCGCGGAAGCCTTTCTCGACAAATACATCGCAAGCCGCTGCCAGTAGTTTTTCTCTGGTTGCTCCTGATCTTTTCCTTGACATGATGTCCTCTTTAGAATAAACGCTAATTTCAAATACAAATTTAAAATAAGCGTTTGAATTAGTCAAGAAGATATATAAAGATGCGCGATAAAAGCCTCATCGGGCTCTAAGGGGGGTGCATGTGGTTGGGTGCGGGAAAGTGGCTTTCAGGCGTGTATTAACGCCTGCTGGGCAAAGTACTGTCGCCGGTTGATGGTAGGATT
>JBAVTM010000316.1:0-10191 GCA_049696195.1 Desulfuromonadaceae bacterium
GTTATCATCGTGGTGGCGGGAATGGAAGGAGCGCTCCCTTCGGTGGTCGGCGGACTCGTAGACAAGCCGGTGATCGCCGTGCCGACCTCGGTCGGGTATGGCGCTTCCTTCGGCGGCATTGCGGCCCTGCTCGGGATGCTCAATTCGTGCGCGTCCGGGGTGACGGTCGTCAACATCGACAACGGCTTCGGCGCCGCCTGCGCGGCGAGTCTGATGAATCGGGTGTGATATGAAAATCCTCTACTTAGACTGCTACGCCGGCATCTCTGGCGACATGACCGTCGGGGCGCTGCTCGATCTGGGGGTGCCGCTGGAGTACCTGCAAGCCGAACTGGCCAAACTTGGGCTCCCGCCAGGCTCGTACGAACTCTCAACCAGCCGCACCGAGCGGCAGCACGTGGCCGCCCTGAAGTTCGACGTGGCTGTGCATGACCACCATACCCATCGGCATTATGCAGGCATCGACACCATGATTGCCGAAAGCGGTCTGTCCGACTCCGTAAAAGACAATGCGCGCCGGATCTTCCGCCGGCTGGCCGAAGCCGAGGCGCTGGTGCATGGCGTAGCCGTTGAAGAAGTGCATTTCCACGAGGTCGGCGCGGTGGACTCCATCATCGATATCGTCGGGACCGCGATCTGTCTGGAGCATCTGGGTGTCGAGACGGTCTGTGCCGCCGCGCTGCCGCTCGGGAGCGGTTTTGTGAACACCGCCCACGGGCGCCTGCCGGTGCCGGCCCCGGCCACGGCCGAGCTTCTGATAGGATTGGCGGTGCATGGCGAGTGCGGTCCGGGAGAACGGGTGACGCCGACCGGCGCCGCCATTATAGCGGCTCTGGCCAGCGGGTCCGGGAAGCAGCCGGCAATGGTTCTGGAAAAGACAGGGTGCGGCGCCGGAGGAAAAGATTTTGCGGATTGTCCCAACATTCTGCGCGCCTTTCTGGGGAGGAGTGTCGAAAAAGCCGATCATGTCGATGACGTGATTGTGGTTGAGGCTAACATCGACGACTCTTCGCCGGAAGTTCTCGGGTACGCCATGGAGCGGCTCTTTGAGGGAGGGGCGCTGGACGTGTTCTTTACGCCGATTCAGATGAAGAAGGGGCGTCCGGGCGTGAAGGTGTCGTTTCTCTGCCGTTCGCAGCAGCTTGAACTGTTGGCTCAGCTGTTGCTGACCGAGACTTCCGCGATCGGTCTGCGCCATTACCGGGCCGACCGCATAATTCTGCAGCGGCGGATTGTCGAACAGCAGACAGAGTTTGGGACAGTGCGGTTTAAGCAGGTAATTGACAACTCCGGCCGGCTGCTCCGTACATCACCCGAATACGAGGATTGTCGCCGGATCGCCCGCGATAGGGAAATCCCCTGCCGAGAGGTCATGGAGCGGCTGTCCTGCAAAGGAGCGTCTGAAACATGAGGATTTCAACTCTGAGCATCGGCGATGAACTGATCTGCGGCCAGCTGACCGACACGAATGCCGGCACGATCGCCTCCCTGCTGCTTGCGGAAGGGTTGCGGGTTCAGCGGCACCTTACGGTCGGTGATAATGAACCGGATATCATCGGGGCGCTGGGCGACCTTGGGCGGGTCAGCGACGCGGTCATCGTTACCGGAGGGCTCGGGCCGACAACCGATGATCTGACGTCCCGGGCGGCGGCGCGAGCCACCGGCCGGCGTCTGGTTATTAATGAAGAGGCCCGCAGTCATGTCCGCGAGATGTCCGGCAAACTGGAAAACCTGATCGTCTGCTCTTTGAGCGACAAGCAGGCCATGATTCCGACCAAGTCGTCGCTGATCCCTAATCCGAACGGCACCGCCTGTGGTTTTCATCTGATGCACAACGGCTGTTTCATGTTTTTTATGCCGGGTGTCCCGTCGGAGATGATCGTCATGCTGCGTGATACGGTTATCCCCTTCGTTATGGAACGGGTACCCCGCAAGCGTGTCATCCGCACCTGCAGCATCAACCTGTTCGGACCGTGCGAGGCGGAAGTCGATGAATTGCTGGCGGGAATCGCCAAGCCGGAACAGGGTCTCACGCTCGGGATTTGTGTCACGTTCCCCTGGATGAAAGTGACATTGCGCTCTGAAGCGGAAAGCGACGACGCGGCATCCGACCTTCTTGCGCCTGCAGTCAGCGCCATGAAGGAGCGACTGGGGGAGTACTGTTTCTCCTTCGGCGAGGTCAGCATGGACGCTGCCGTGGCGGAGCTGTTTCGTGATCGTTGTCTGACCCTTTCCGTCGCCGAGTCGTGCAGCGGCGGCCTGATTGCCAAGCGGATCACCGATGTTCCCGGCAGTTCCGGGTATTTCTGTGAAGGTGTGGTGACCTATTCGAATGCCGCTAAAATGCGATTGCTGGGCGTCCCGTCCGAGACCCTTAACAACTCCGGTGCCGTCAGCTCGGAATGCGCTTCGGCAATGGCCAAGGGGGTCCGGCTGGCTTCCGGCAGTGACCTGGGGCTGGCGACCACCGGGGTTGCCGGGCCGGATGGCGGCAGCGAGGAGAAGCCGGTCGGTACGGTCTATATTTCCCTTGCGGCCGCCGACGGCTGCTGGACCAAACGCTTCCAGTTCAACGGGAGCCGTGATGAAATCCGGATCCTGACCGCCTGGACGGCGCTGGACTGGCTGCGGCGGTATCTGCTGAAGAGGGAGTAGGCGGTACAAAAACAGCTATTGGAGGGTGATGTGCCGGAACTCCCGGAAGTGGAAGTCACCCGTCGCCGACTGGAGCGGGAACTGGTAGGGAAGAGCTTCAAACAGGTGGTGCTGCGCGTCGGGAAACTCCGGCTGCCGGTGCCGGCGGAACTCACGAAGACCCTGCCGGGGCTGAAGCTGCAGGCAATTGCCCGGCGGGGGAAGTACCTGCTGTTCGACTGCGAGGTCGGCTGGCTGCTCGTGCATCTGGGGATGACCGGCTTCCTGAGGTTGCTCCGGGGTACACCCCCGCCGGGAAAACACGATCATATCGATTTCCTTTTCGACGACGGCCAGCTGCTCCGTTTTCACGACCCGCGCAAATTCGGCGTCGTTGCCTGGCTTGCCGGGGATCCGCTGCAGCACCCGCTTCTGGCGGATATCGGCCCGGAACCGCTCACCGGCGCCTTCGACGGAAGATACCTTTTTGGCGTCACCAGGGGGCGGAAGGTTGCGGTCAAGCAGCTGATCATGAATAGTGCCGTTGTGGCGGGGGTCGGGAACATCTACGCCAACGAGGCCCTGTTCCGTGCCGGCATCCGCCCGGACCGTGACGCCGGAGCTCTGACCCTTCAGGAGTGCACGGAACTTGCCTCGGCCATCCGTGAGGTGCTGGAAGGGTCGATCGGGGAGGGAAGTACCTGGCGGGTAGCAGAGGAAACGGTTGCCTATTATCCCCAGGCCTTAAAGGTCTACGGCCGGGGGGGAGAGCCCTGCCGCAGTTGCGGAGAGCCTCTTGCCGAGACCAGGCTCGGGGGGCGGAGCACGGTGTTCTGCCGCAGTTGCCAGGAATGAGCAACTAAGAAGAAGCGCCCGGCCGCGGATACCCACTGCGCATGTCAGATAAAACCTTGCGATACCTCTGCCGGATATGTTAATTTCAACCCCTTTAATCCGCACACCAAATCCTTCAGGAGACACCTCGAATGGCTGATAAAAACAACACACTGGAGAAAAACAAGGCAATTGATCTGGCCCTGAGTCAGATAGAGAAACAGTTCGGCAAGGGCGCAATCATGAGGCTCGGCAATGACGAGGCGCTTCCGGGGGTCGAAGCGATTTCCACCGGTTCCATATCACTCGATATGGCTCTTGGAGTCGGCGGTGTTCCGCGCGGCCGGGTGATTGAGATATATGGCCCCGAGTCATCAGGAAAGACGACGCTGGCTCTGCATATTATCGCAGAGGCCCAGAAAACCGGCGGTATTGCCGCTTTTGTCGATGCCGAGCACGCGCTCGATATCGGCTATGCCCGCAAGCTGGGCGTCAAGACCGACGACCTGTTGGTATCGCAGCCGGACACCGGAGAACAGGCGCTGGAAATTGCCGAAACGCTGGTCAGAAGCGGCGCGATTGACGTGCTGGTTGTTGACTCGGTCGCCGCCCTGGTTCCGAAGGCCGAGATCGAAGGCGATATGGGCGACTCACACATGGGGCTGCAGGCACGCCTTATGTCCCAGGCGCTGCGCAAGCTGACCGGCATTATCAGCAAGTCGAACTGCTGTGTGATCTTCATCAATCAGATCCGCATGAAAATCGGCGTCATGTTCGGCAATCCCGAGACGACCACCGGCGGTAACGCCCTCAAATTCTACGCTTCGGTGCGTATGGACATTCGCAAGATCGCCACACTGAAACAGGGTGATCAGATCATCGGTTCCCGCACCCGGGTCAAGGTTGTCAAAAACAAGGTCGCTCCCCCGTTCAAAGAGGTTGAGTTCGATATCCTCTACGGTGAAGGAATCTCGCGCACCGGAGATGTGCTCGATCTGGCGGTTGATAAAAACATTATTGAAAAGAGCGGTGCCTGGTACTCCTACGGCAAAGAGCGGATTGGTCAGGGGCGAGAAAATTCGCGAGGTTGGTTGACAGAGCACCCTGAAACGCTGGCTGAGATTGAAAGCAAGCTGATGGATCTGCTCAAACCGGTGCCGGCCGCGGAAAAAACCGGCAAAGCAGACAAGGCTGTCTGACAGCGGAGGTAGGTTGTGGATCTGAACGAGATACTCACCATTGCGTTTAAGGCCAAAGGCTCAGATATTCATATCAAGACCGGGCTGCCGCCTATCGTAAGGATCGATGGCCGGTTGCACCCGATTCCTAACGCTCAGCGCTTGTCACCTGACTTTGTTTCCGAGACGGCCCAGTCGATGATGAATGATCGTCAGCGGCGCATGTTCGAGGAAAACTATGAAGTCGATCTGGCGTATGCCGTGCCGGGACTGGGGCGCTTCAGGGCCAGTGTCTACCGTCAGCGGGGCACCGTGGCGATGGTATTCCGTGCGATCTCACTTGTTATCCCGACGCTGGAAGGGCTCAACCTGCCGCCGGTCATGAAGAAAATCTGCACGGAGGAACGGGGGCTGATCCTGGTGACCGGGACAACCGGTTCGGGAAAGTCGAGCACGCTTGCGGCCATGATTGACTACATCAACAGCCAGCGTACCTGTAACATCATCACTATCGAAGATCCGGTCGAATTCCTGCATCGCGACAACAAGAGCATCATCAGCCAGCGGGAGGTCGGCACTGATACCCCTACCTTTTCAGCCGCCCTGAAAGGGGCTTTGCGCCAGGACCCGGATGTCATCCTGGTCGGCGAGATGCGTGATTATGAAACGATCGAAACGGCGATGACCGCTGCCGAGACCGGCCACCTGGTCATGTCCACCCTGCATACGATGGACGCGGCGGAAACCATCAACCGTATCATCGGCGTGTTTCCCCCCTATCACCAGCGTCAGGTACGTATTCAGCTGGCAAGCATTATCAAGGCGGTTGTTTCTCAGAGGCTGGTGCCCAGGGCTGACGGAAAGGGACGGGTGCCGGCTGTGGAAATTATGCTTGCTTCCGCCCGCGTCAGGGAATGCATTGACGACAAGGACAAGACCAAACAGCTGAATGACGCAATTGCGCAGGGGTATGTCACCTATGGCATGCAGACCTTTGACCAGTCGCTGATGAGGCTCTATTCCAGCAAGCTGATTACGTATGAAGAGGCGATTCGCCAGAGTTCGAACCCTGACGACTTTGCCCTCAAGGTCTCCGGTATATCTTCGACTTCCAACGCTGCCTGGGAAGGGTTTGAGAATAAGCCCGATGACCCCGCTGCGGAGCCGGAAAAACTTGATATCGAGAAATACTGAGCCGTTGTCGTTTGACCGGGCCTACCAGTACGCGTTGCGGCTGCTGACCGGTCGGGATTATTCAGTCGCCAGGATACGGCAAAAGCTGGCGGGGCGGGAAGTCGCCGAGGGTGATCTTGACGCCGTGATTCTCCGCCTGCAGCAAGAGGGGTGGCTGGATGACCCGCGCTATGCCTCACGATTTGCAGAATCGGCGCTTTCCTCCGGTCGTTATTACGGGACCCGTCTGCGTCTGGAGATGCGTCGCAGAGGGTTCACTCCGGATGTGGTTAATGAGACCCTTGCGCCCCTTCTGGCGGAGAGTGATGAGATTTCCGAGGTCAGATCGGCGGCAGAGCGCCGCTACCCCGGATTTTGCTATTCAGCGGCGAGCGATCGTGACAAACGTCGGATAATCGGTTTTCTGCAGCGGCGCGGATTCGGGTTTTCCGCAATAATGCGGGCGCTACGGGCAGAGGAATAAGATGTTCTTTCGCTAATTTTCGAAAGCATCCAAGACAAAACCTTACCACCCCTAGCCCCTCCTAAAATAGGAGGGGGACATTAACTCCCCTCCTTACTAAGGAGGGGTTGGGGGTGGTTGGGTTTAGAAGCATCTATATTACCTTACGAGGGCATCATGACAGGTACAGAGATTCGAGCACGCTTTCTTCAGTATTTTGCCGACCGGGGTCACACGGTCGTTCCCAGCTCCGGTATCCTCCCCAAGAACGATCCGACCCTGATGTTTACCAATGCCGGCATGAATCAGTTCAAGGACTGTTTCCTGGGGCTGGAGGATCGGGGCTATGTCCGGGCGGCCAGTTCTCAGAAATGCGTCCGGGCGGGGGGGAAGCATAATGATCTGGAAAACGTCGGCCGGACGGCCCGTCACCACACGTTCTTTGAAATGCTGGGGAATTTTTCCTTCGGTGATTACTTCAAAAAAGAGGCGATTGCCTACGCCTGGGAGTTTCTGACCAAAGAGTTGAAGCTGGACAAAAGCCGCCTGTATGTGACGGTCTTCACCGATGATGATGAAGCGGCCGACATCTGGCACATCCAGGAGGGAATCCCGCGTGAGCGGATTTTCCGCTTCGGTGAAAAGGACAACTTCTGGTCAATGGGGGATACCGGTCCCTGCGGCCCCTGCAGCGAAATCTTCTATGATCAGGGGGCTGAAGTCGGGTGCGGTCGTCCCGAATGCACGGTCGGCTGTGATTGCGACCGTTACATGGAGATCTGGAATAACGTATTCATGCAGTTTAACCGGTCGAGTGACGGCACCCTGACGCCGCTTCCGAAGCCGTCCGTTGACACCGGAATGGGGCTGGAACGTATCACGGCTGTTATGCAGGGGGTCAGTTCCAACTATGACATCGACATCCTGCAGGGGATTATCCGCCATATTGAACGGCTGTCGGGAAAACGCTACGGCGCTGATGAAAAGGACAATGTCTCGATGCGGGTTATTGCCGATCATGCCCGTGCGGTGACATTCCTGATCTGTGACGGCGCGCTCCCCTCCAATGAAGGGCGTGGCTATGTATTGCGGCGCATCATGCGACGGGCGGCACGTCATGCCAAGATGCTCGGCTGTGCGGAACCGATGCTGTACCACATGGTAGATGCGGTGCGGGAGGTTATGGGCGATGCATACCCGGAGCTGCAGGAACGCGAAGAGTATATCAAGAAGGTTGTCCTGGGCGAGGAACAGCGGTTTATCGAAACCCTGGATCGGGGTCTGGCAATTCTCAATGATGAGGTTGCCGATCTGCGGGGTGCCGGCAGGAATGTCATCCCGGGTGATGTCCTGTTCAAGCTGTATGATACCTATGGATTCCCGACCGATCTGACCGCCGATATTGTCGAGAGTGAGGGCTTCACGATCGACGAAGCCGGCTTTGATCTCTGCATGGAGCGGCAGCGGGCGCAGGCACGCGAACACTGGAAGGGTTCTGGTGATGAGGGGATTGCCCAGGTCTATAAAGAGCTGCACAACAACGGAGTGCGCAGCCGGTTTGTCGGCTATGACGAAATGTCGACCTATGCGCCGGTGCTGGCAATCATCCGGGACGGAGTACCTGTTCAATCGGCTGCAGCCGGAGATTCGGTAGCGGTGATCACGGAACAGACCCCGTTCTATGGCGATTCGGGTGGCCAGAAAGGTGACAGCGGAACGCTCTCGACCGGCAATGCCCACCTGGACGTCGTTACCGCCAGTCGCCCCTTTGTCGATATGGTTGTCCACCAAACAGTCGTGGCAGAAGGGGTCATCAAGGTCGGCGATGCCGCAGACCTGAAGGTATCACACAGCCAGCGCGATGCCACCTGCCGCAACCACACCGCTACGCACCTGCTGCAGAGCGCTCTGCGCCAGGTACTTGGTGATCATGTCAAGCAGGCAGGTTCTCTGGTGTCGCTTGACCGTCTCCGTTTTGATTTTACCCATTTTTCCGCAGTGACAGATGAAGAGCTGCGCCGGGTTGAAATGATCGTTAACGGGTTCATCATGGCAAATGATCAGGTGGTAACCCGTGAGATGGATGTCGCCGAAGCGGTTGAGGCGGGTGCTACGGCGCTTTTCGACGAGAAATACGGAGATTCGGTTCGCGTCGTGAGGGTAGGGGAGATCAGTATGGAGCTGTGCGGGGGGACTCACGTAAAGGCCGCCGGTGATATCGGGCTGTTCAAGATCGTTTCGGAGGCGGGAATAGCGGCAGGAGTACGTCGTATCGAGGCGTTGACCGGTTTCGGGGCACTCGCTTTCGTCCGGCAGATGGAGGATGAGCAGAGGGAAATCGCTGCGTTGCTCAAGGCTGAGGCGGGCAATTCGCGTGAGCGGCTCGAAAAACTGCTGGCACGCCAGAGAGATTTGCAGCGTGAAATTGAAACGCTGCAGGCGCGGCTGAACATTGCCGCTTCCGGAGATTTGCTGGCGCAGGCGATTGACGTACAGGGTGTCAGGCTGCTGGCCGTGCAGGTGCAGGTGGAGGATATAAAGGCGCTGCGCGACCTGTCCGACACGTTGAAAGATCGTATCGGGGAGGGTGTGATTGTGCTCGGCGCAGAAATCGGCGGCAAGGCAAATCTGCTGGTAGCCGTTACCAAAAGCTTGAGCGGGTCCATCAGGGCAGGCGACATAATCAAACAGATTGCCCCGATTGTCGGCGGCAGCGGCGGCGGCAAGCCGGAACTCGCCCAAGCGGGGGGGAGTCAGCCGGATAAGCTGGAAGAGGCGCTTGCGATGGTTTCCAGAATTCTATCCTAATGGTAATGAACGTTTCACGCACACCGGAGTCAAGCATGTCTGCACCTCGTTCACATAACCAGGGGAACCGTTCACACCCGCTACAGACGACTATTTTAGTCGTAGACGACGACAAGGCCATCCGCGACTTGTGTGAACGGGCACTCCGGGATTACAGGGTTGTGCAGGCGGAATCCTGCGAGGAGGCCGTCAGGCTGTACGAAAGGGAACCAGTTGATCTGGTCCTCTCCGATATTATGATGCCGGGAGATTCGGGCATTGACCTGCTCAAGCGGATAAAGACGCTCAACCCGAATGCGACAGTGGTCATTATGACCGGTTTTGTGGACAAAGAGATCTTATTGAAGGCGCTCAAAGAAGACGCCGATGATTTCATCAACAAACCGCTCAATCTTCTCCAGCTGAAAAACTCTATCGAAAAGGCATTGGGAAGAAAAGCGCTTAAGGAGGAGTTGGCAGACATCAAACGCTCCGACGAACTCAAAAACGCCTTTCTTTCTCTCGTGTCACATAAATTGCGTACCCCGATCACCGGCATTTCCCTTTTTCTGCAGAATCTTCGGACGGGCGTGTTTGACCGGAGCGATCCGGCTTTTGAAAAGAATGTTGCCATGGCCTGCGAGGAAGCGGGCTATCTTGGTCAACTGGTTGCAGATCTGCTGGTATTCAGTCAGGTGATGGTCAATGGTTCTGCTGTCAATAAGAAACCCTGCGATGTGAATGAAATCGTAGCGGAGGTTCTGATCAAATGCCAGGAGCTGCATTGTAATTTCAACGTTGAAATCGATGCCGCCCCGGACACTATCCCGCCTGTGCCGCTGGATGCTTCCAAGATTGCCTTTGCACTGATGCAGGTAGTCGATAACGCCCTCAAATTTTCCGGAAAAACCGGCCACGTCTCTGTCAGGATCGAAAGCAACGGTGATAATGTCTCCATTATCGTCTCAGACTCCGGAATCGGGATTCCGGAATCCGAAATTCCCAAGGTATTCGAAAAATTTTATCAGATCGATCCGGACCATACCGGTCAGGTACGCGGCTTTGGACTGGGGCTGTTCTACGCCCGGGAATTCATCCGGCAGCATGGCGGGAGTATCAGCC
>JBAVTM010000317.1:0-3353 GCA_049696195.1 Desulfuromonadaceae bacterium
AGGTAACACGGCGTACCCGGAAAAGCCTCTCGAAAGTGATGCGTGAGGCGATTCAGCTCTACTCGCGCGACGTGACGCTATTTTCAACATCCACCAGATATTCGACCTGAGACAGCAGCAAACAGCGCCTGTTATTTCAGCAGAACCATGACCGAAAGAGCCGGGGGTAAACGCCTCCGGCTCGCCGTTTTTACCGCATCACTTTCAATTCCAGACAGCAAGCGATGATATCCTGCTTTTGCCTCTCCACCCCCAGATTCCGCCGCCGGCAGCATAATGCCTGAAAAAACGGTTGACAGATTGCAAGAAATCGACGTAAAACGGAATGAACGTTCATTCCTGACCACAAGGTGCTGTGTATGTCAAAGTTGGAAAAACGAGATGAAATAGTTCGTGCGGCGCTGGAGCTGATTGCCGAGCACGGGTTTCACGGCGCCCCCATGGCGATGATTGCCGAGCGGGCCGGAGTGGGTGCCGGGACGATCTATCGCTACTTCGAAAACAAGGACGTACTGATCAACGAGTTGTATCGGGACCTTGAAGAGAGAATCTTCCCGGCTATAATGGAGGGGCACTCGCTTGAGAAGCCGATCCGGGAGAGGTTTCTTCACCTCGGCGCGGCACTGTTGCGGTACTTCATCGAAAACCCCCTCGACTTCCGTTATATTGAGCAGTTCCACAACTCTCCATACGGTGTAGAGCACCGTCGGGACAAGATCTTCGGGGAAAAGGAGGGGTGCGATGTTTTCCGCGATCTCTTCGAAGAAGGAATCTCCCAGCAGGTGCTGAAGGAACTTCCCCTGGTAATCCTCTTCGCCCTGGCCTTCGGACCTATCGTTACGGTTACGCGGGATCATATTCTCGGGTTCGTCACTTTAGACGAGGTTCTGATTGCTTTGACCATGGAGGCCTGCTGGGACGGGATCAAAAAATAAGCAGACGTAGTAAACCGAAACAACAATTATTACGCACAACAGAATGAGTGTTCATTCTTACATTACCCTTAGAGGTGTCTATGCAAACCACGTACAGAACAACATTATGTGCCAGCGCTGCAATTCTTGCCGCCACCCTTCTGCTCTCCGGCTGCGGCAAAAGTAAATCCGCCCCTCCTCCAGCCGGCCCTCCGGAAGTTGGGGTGATGACCGTCCAGCCGCAGCGGGTAACTCTGACCACCGAGCTTTCCGGGCGGACGACACCGCAACTGATTGCCGAGGTACGTCCCCAGGTGGGCGGAATCATCCTGAAGCGCCTGTTCACCGAAGGTTCCGACGTAAAGGCCGGACAAGTCCTCTATCAGATCGATCCCGCCACCTACCAGGCTGCCTTTGCGAGCGCCAGGGCTTCCCAGGCCAGGGCCGAGGCCAACCTGAATTCGGTGCGGCTCAAGGCGGAGCGCTATCGGGACCTGGTCGGCATTAAAGCGGTCAGCCAGCAGGACAACGATGACGCCCAGGCACTGTTCAAGCAGGCTGAGGCAGATGTCGCCTCCACCAAGGCTGCAGTAGAAACCGCCCGGATCAACCTGGCCTACACCAGGATCACGGCTCCGATTTCAGGCCGGATCGGTCGTTCCACCGTCACCACCGGGGCACTGGTGACCGCCAGCCAGACGGCGGCGCTGGCAACGATCCAGCAGCTCGACTCAATGTATGTGGATGTGACCCAGTCAACTCCCGACCTGCTCAAGTTGAAGCAGAATCTTGCCAACGGTGTCTTGAAAAAGAGCTCTTCGGCTCAGGTCAAACTGCTCCTGGAAGACGGCTCTCCATACCCGCTGACCGGAACGCTCAAATTTTCAGAGGTAACGGTGGACCAGAGCACCGGTTCCGTTACACTGCGCGCGGTATTTCCCAATCCCAAACAGGCGCTTCTCCCCGGCATGTTTGTGCGGGCCATTCTGGTGGAAGGGGTAAACGAGAATGCGATTCTCATCCCGCAGCGCGGCGTGACCCGTAATCCGAAAGGGGATGCCATGGTCATGGTTGTTGGAGCCGAGGAGAAGGTGGAGTCCCGCCCGATCAAGGTAATCAGAACGGTGGGGGACAGCTGGCTGGTCAGTGACGGGTTGAAAACGGGGGATCGTGTCATTCTGGAAGGGCTGCAGAAGGCAAGGCCGGGGACACCGGTCAAAGCAGTTCCGTTTGGCAGCGCACCGGCAGACGCATCCGCCGGATCACCACAACCACCAGCAGCCAAAAAATAAAGGAGCCGCTCCATGCCTAAATTTTTCATCAATCGCCCGATTTTTGCCTGGGTGATCGCCATCATGGTCATGCTGGCGGGTCTGCTGGCAATCAAGAATCTGCCGGTCTCCCAGTATCCGCCGATTGCGCCGCCGCAGATCACCATCAACGCCGTGTACCCCGGGGCCTCTGCCCAGACCGTGCAGGATACGGTCACCCAGGTTGTCGAGCAGAAGCTGAACGGCATCGACAACCTGATTTACATGTCATCCACCAGTGATTCTGCCGGGGCGGTAGCCATCAACCTGACCTTCAAAGCCGGCACCGACCCGAACATCGCCCAGGTACAGGTGCAGAACAAGCTGCAGCTGGCAGTGCCTCTCCTTCCCCAGATTGTCCAGCGCTCGGGGATACAGGTGGTCAAGTCCACCAGGAACTTTCTGTTGATTGTGGGGCTTGTCTCGGAAGACGGTTCCATGGGTCGCAATGAACTGACCGATTATGCGGTATCCAATGTCCAGGATATCGTCAGCCGGGTTGAGGGGGTGGGTGAACTGCAGGTGTTCGGCTCCCAGAACGCCATGCGGATCTGGCTGAATCCGACCAAACTGAACAGCTACCATCTGACCACCAACGATGTGATTGCCGCGCTGCAGGCCCAGAACGCCCAGGTATCAGCCGGGCAGTTCGGCGGCAATCCGGCCGCACCGGGACAGCAGCTGAACGCCACCATTACCGCCCGTACCCTGCTGCAGACGGTCGAACAGTTCGACGCCATCATTCTACGCACGGGCAGTGACGGCTCCACCGTGAGACTCAAGGATGTGGCCGAGAGCAAAATCGGCACCGAGAACTACGACGTGCTGGCCCGTTACAAGGGGAAACCGTTGGGAGGTATGGCAATCCGTCTGGCAGCCGGCGCCAATGCGCTGGAAACCGGCAACCGGGTCAAGGCCAAGATGGCGGAGTTGTCCCGGTTTTTCCCAACCGGGATGAAGGTGGTCTATCCCTACGACACGACGCCTTTCGTCAAGATCTCCATCGAAGAGGTGGTCAAGACCCTGATCGAGGCGGTTTTCCTGGTCTTTGTCATCATGTTCCTCTTCCTGCAGAACATCCGCGCCACCCTGATCCCGACCATTGCCGTGCCGGTGGTATTGCTCGGCA
>JBAVTM010000318.1:0-1907 GCA_049696195.1 Desulfuromonadaceae bacterium
CCCTACACCATCCCCTACACCGGTTCTGCTGGATACGTCTATGTGGACGACGTGGCGGCGGCGGTTGAGGCGGCATTGCTCTCAGATTTGCCCGGCGCACAGGTATTCAACCTGGCTGGCGAGGTCGCTTCCATTGCTGACATAGTCAACGAGATTTGTCGCCAGGTGCCGGGCGCTGTCCTGGACGCGACGGGTGAATCGCTCCCGTTGCCCGGTGAAATAGCGGAAGACAGCCTCTATGAGGTTTTCCCGTCACTGCCCAGGACAACCATTGCCGACGGTATTGCCGCGACTATCGCACATTACCGTTCATGATTTTTGATGTGCAGGTGTGTTGTCGACACTGTGATCTCTTGAAGCGTCTAAAATAGTCTCATCATAGAAAGCCGGTCTCTTGCAGATGATTTCCAATGAACCTTTCATTACGCGGTCCAGCATGACCCGAAGCCAAATGGCACGCATGGTACTTATCCTCGGCGCCCTGACCGCTTTCAGCGCCATGTCAATCGATATGTATCTCCCCGCCTTCCCACAGATCGCCCGGGATCTCGGGGTGCCGCTCGGTACGGTACAGCTCTCCATATCCGCCTTTCTGTTCGGTTCGGCTGCGGGACAGCTGTTTTATGGCCCGCTCGCCGACCGATGGGGGAGGCGTAAGCCGCTCATCTGTGGGCTGGCGTTGTACGTCGCCTCAGCAGTGGGATGTGCCTGTGTCAGCACGGGAGAGGGGCTCCTGTTCTGGCGTGTGGTGATGGCCGTGGGAGGTGGCGCCGGCATGGTGATCTCACGTGCTGTTGTACGAGACCTTTACGATACTGCCGAAGCGGCAAGGATGTTTTCGCTTCTCATGCTGGTGATGGGAGCAGCGCCTATCCTGGCACCGATCGCAGGTGGGCAGCTCCTGTTGATCACAGGATGGCGCGGTATCTTCGGGTTTCTGGCCGCTTTCGGGTTGCTATCCCTCTGTGCCGCTGCAGCAGGCCTTCCGGAATCGCTTCCTGCGGAACGACGCATACGGCACAATGTCGCTCAAATGGCCTCAATTTACGGGCGCCTTCTCCGCAACCGCCGCTATGTCCGTTACGCCATTGCGCTGGGATGTGTCGCCGGAGTCAACTTCGCCTACATCACGGGGGCGCCATTCCTCTTTATCGAACTGCACGGTGTCTCCCCTCAGCACTTCGGCCTCTTTTTCGGTGCTAATGCCTGCGGGCTGATCGGAGCGTCACAGGTCAATCGCAGGCTTTTGCGGCACTTCAGTGCACAGCGTATCCTGAACGTTGCGCTCACCATCAATGCAATAGTGGCTTGTGTTCTCACCGTCGTTGCGGTGACCGGGATTGGCGGCTTCCCTGCACAGGTTATCCTCATTTTCGTTTGTATGTGCATGACCGGAATTCTCTATCCAAACGTGACCGCACTTGCCTTGGCCCCTTTCGACAGGGCTGCAGGGAGTGCATCGGCGATGCTGGGTTCGATCCAGTATACGCTCGGCGCAAGTGCAGGGGCGCTTGTGGGTACGTTCCACAACGGCACGGCGGTGCCGATGATTGCCACGATGGCGGTCTGCGGCGTGGGAGGGTGGTGTGCCGTGGCAGGTGTTTCCCTTTTTTCTTCGACTCTTGCCGAAGAGTGTCATGAAAATGCTGTTCCATACAAGTGTGACAGCCATCATCAGCGAAAGCAAACAGCCCGGACGTGACGGTTTCTTATAAATCTGCGCCTGTGGATTCCTGGTTGTTTCGGCCGGCGTGCATCATCTATGGCATGCATCCCGGAGAGCACAAAAACCCCATTCCCGATGGGCGCCACTGAAAATAATCGAAGGCCCCGGTTTTTGACTGAATCTGTACCCATCTTCCCACCAATCCCGGCAATCTCCCGTTACCCATCCTCTCCCTGATAAG
>JBAVTM010000319.1:0-3250 GCA_049696195.1 Desulfuromonadaceae bacterium
CTCATATTCCGTTCTTGCAGGGATGATCGTCGTTCCGATACTGCTCCAGTTGACGGCAGGTTGATTTGTGCCGTGACGCGCTGAAATAGCGGCTCTGGCGGACCTGGCAGGAGGTTGCAGCGCCGGAAATAAACCCTCTTTTTATGAATTCAAAACTAAACTGTTGACAGTTATTGGACATAAGTATATACATCTATACATGCGCTGTGATGTCGGATGGAAAATACAGCGACAATCTTTACGGAACCGTACCGTTAATGGAGAGCTATAGCATGAAGCCTACCTTCGCAATGGCCTGTCTTACCGCTTTGAACCTAACCCCTCCCCAGGCTGTCAGTGTCGCGGCTAAGCTCGGCTATGACGGTATCGGGATCCGTCTTTTGCCGGCGGGCCCGGGAGGGATTGCCTATCCATTGATGGACAACCCCTCTCTGCTGAAGGAAACGTTGTCATGCATGGCCGATACCGGCGTGAAGGTGTCTGACCTTGAGATGATCAGAGTCAATGATACGTTTGATGCCGAATTATATCGAAGTTTTCTGGAAGTGGGCGCTAAGCTCGGTGCAAAGGCGATCCTGGTCGCCGGCGATGATCCGGATCAGTCCCGTTTGATCGCCAATTTCGCCGCATTATGTCAGGCCAGCGCGCCCTACGGCATGACCTGCGATCTTGAGTTCATGCCGTGGACGCATGTTCCGGACCTGGCCAGCGCCAAGCAGGTGGTCGGAAAAGCCGCGTGCGAGAATGGCGGCATTTTAATTGATGCGCTGCATTTCGCCCGCTCAAACAGTAAACTGAGTGAGCTGGACGATATTCCCCGCGGCTGGCTGCACTATGCGCAACTGTGTGATGCTCCCGGAGAGGTCCCGACGGATGTCTCCGCCTTGATCCACACGGCACGCTGCGAACGGCTGCTGCCGGGAGAGGGGGGCATAGATCTTTCCGCAGTGTTCCGCCGGCTCCCCGCCGACTTGCCTGTCAGTCTTGAAATTCCGAATGATGCCCGTGCCAATGTTATCGGCGCCGAGGCTTGGGCGCGCGACGTGCTGGCTTCCGGACGCGGTTTTTTTGCGGGATTGCGATAAACACACCAGACGTGCCGCAGCACCATGAATGATAGTGTCGTAAGAAGGTATATCCACGAACAACAGGGGTGTTGTTCATAACAAACCAAAACCTTGAGGAGGTTTCCATGAAAGATCTCGTTTCCCGTCAATTTGTAAAGTACCTTGAGAACCGCGGTATCAAGCATGTCTTTGGCATCTGCGGCCACACAAATATCGCCGTATTGGCGGAGATGGAGAAGAGTTCCATCAAGTTCGTCAACGGCCGGCACGAGCAGATCGTTGCCCATGCCGCCGACGGCTATGCCCGCGTTACGCGCGAAGCCTCGGTGGTGCTGCTCCATATCGGTCCGGGCATGACCAATGCCGTTACCAGCGTTGCCACCGCGGCTCTGGACTGCACCCCCATGGTTATTGTCGCCGGTGACATTGCCAGCCACTTCTACGGCAAGAACGGCCAGCAGGAAGTAAGCATGCATGCCGATGGGGCGCAGTACGAGATCTTTCGGCCCATCGTGAAGCGGGCTTGGCGCGTGGAGCGGCCGGAGCATTTCCCGGAGATCATCGAAAAGGCGTTTCAATTGGCGGTGAGCGGCCAGCCCGGTCCGGTGCTGGTCGATGTGCCGATGGATATCTTCTCAAGGGAGTGCGACGTTGCCCTGTTCGAGAAACTGCAGCACAACGCGAAGAAGTTTCATAAGCCGACCATCGACGAAGAAACCGCAGCCAAGATCGTCCGTACCCTGATGCAGGCCCAATATCCTCTCCTTCATGTCGGGGGCGGAATCGTGCTGGCAGATGCCGCCGAGGAACTGCGCGAGTTTGTCGATCATCTGAGCATTCCGGTCTCCTACAGTACGATGGGGAAGGGCGCCCTTCCGGACGACAATCCTTTTACCCTGGGGATGGCCGGCTTCTGGGGGACCAAGTTCATCAACGGCAAATGCCTGCAGGCCGACTATATCATGGCGCTCGGAACACGCTTTGCCGAGGCGGACAGCAGTTCTTGGGAGCCGGGGTACACCTTCAACATTCCGCCGACCAAGCTGATTCATATTGATATAGAGGCGAGCGAAATCGGGCGGAACTTCCCGGTGGAAATCGGGGTGGTTGCCGATCTCAAGCAAGCCCTGACCGTTCTGAACCGGGTGGCGAAGAGCCTGTTCCCCGAGGGGCGCAAGAATGAAGCTCTCAAGCAGGAAATCGCCGCCAACAAGGAGAGTTTCCGCAAGCAGAATGAGGAGAATGTCACCAGCAGCGCCTATCCGATGCGCCCGGAACGCATTCTGGCTGAAGTTCGTGAAGTATTGCCGCGAAACGCGATCGTAACCACCGATGTCGGCTGGAACAAGAACGGTGTCGGCCAACAGTTCCCCATATGCGTACCGGGTTGTGTGCTGACCCCCGGCGGTTTTGCCACGATGGGCTTCGGTTCGCCGGCGGCTCTGGGTGCCAAGATCGCAGCCCCGGACCGGGTGGTCGTTTCCCTGGTCGGCGACGGTGGCTTCGGCCAGAACCCTGCCGTGCTGGCAACGGCGGTCGAGGACGGCGTTGCGACGATCTGGGTGATCATGAACAACAATGCCTATGGAGTCATTGCCGGACTGGAAAAGGCCCATTTCGGCACAACCTTTGGCACCATCTTCCCGAAAGGAGTTCCCGACTACGCCGCCGTTGCCAGGGCCTATGGGGCCGAAGGGGTGAGCATCACGTCGGCGGAAGAGTTCAAGCCTGCACTTGAGAAGGCTGTCAAGTCAAACAAGCCGTATGTCATCGATGTGCAGATGCAGAACGTCCCGACGCCGACAGCCGGGCACTGGAATATCATGGACATCTACTCGCCCGATAAGCATGTCCATCATGTGGGAATAGAATAGCCCGGTATAAGGCCGAAACGTATTCATAATCTCTCACTCCTTTTCAATCGGCGGCTGGTGCTGTGACATCAGCCGCCGGCTTTACCCTTCAGGCGCCTTCGTGGTCCATTGTATGTATGGATCGCGTTGGCGCCTGAAAGGTTTCGTGACAACCTCCCTCCCTTTTGCCGGTAGAACAGAACCCCAGGTACCGCCCCCCTCATCAAGCCGTGCTGCAGCGTTACCGCACACGGCTTCCCGACGTTTCCACTCTAGAATGGATGTTTGCCCATCCGGCTTTTGCGCCCCTTTCTGGGCACTGCTGATAAA
>JBAVTM010000320.1:0-2470 GCA_049696195.1 Desulfuromonadaceae bacterium
GTTGTAGCAAGGGCTTGAAGCATGTGTAAAGATTTTTACACTTCGGGATATTTGGTGCGATTGCTTCCGGTTTAGTAGTTTTGAGCGGGGAAATTTCTAAAAAAAGCAGGTCATATGACGACGACAAACATACATAATCACATATTGATTATGGAGTTCTGGTTTGTAGTGGCAGGTGCAGTATCGACATAACGGCCATCATACGCCATTGTGTAGGCTTATACTTTCATGCCACACTATACATGATAATTTTATATTAAACAAAGAGGCCCAATGCTCGAACGTCTGCAAAAAATCATATCCGCCGCCGGGATCACCTCAAGGCGCGCGTCGGAAGCGCTGATCCTGAACGGTCAGGTTGCCGTCAACGGCATCGTGGTAACCGAGCTGGGGAGCAAGGCCGATCCGTCCAGGGACACCATCACGGTGGATGGAAAGGCTCTTAAAATCAACGCGCAGCGCCTCTACATCCTGCTCAACAAGCCGACCGGTTATATCACCGCCTTGAAAGACAGCCAGGGGCGTCCGTTGGTTACCGACCTGCTGAAGGATGTGCCTGACCGCGTCTATCCGGTGGGACGCCTGGATTACAACACCGAAGGGCTGCTGCTGTTGACCAATGACGGTGAGTGGGCCAATCGCCTGATGCATCCCCGCCATGAAATAGAGAAAGAGTATCATGTCCGGGTGCGCGGCAAGGTCATCGACCAGCAGCTGAAGAGGATGGCGGAAGGGGTCGAGCTGGAGGACGGCATGACCGCCCCGGCGGTCGTGAACCTGGTGAAGAGCGGCGAGCAGAACGACTGGATATCCGTCGCGATCCATGAAGGGCGCAACCGACAGGTACGCAGAATGTGTGAAGCCGTCAGCCTTTCAGTGGTGCGCCTCAAGCGGATTCGCTACGGCACCCTTGAACTCGGCACGCTGAGAACCGGAAAATTTCGCTTCCTTACAGAAACCGAGGTGCGCGAATTGTCCGGTGAACCGGCCAGCCCGCCACCTGCGCGGCATCCGCAACGCGAAACGCGTCAGAAACCGACCCGCCCAGAAAAGTCAGGAGGAAAAAGCAGTGGAAGAAGGCAGCAGTAGAAAGTCCGGTTTTATCGAACGCATCAGCCGTTTTGTAACCGGACGCAAGAGGACAACCGAACAGGAAATCTACGATTTCATCGAAGCCTCTGAAGAAGAAGGTTTGGTTAACGAGGAAGAGTGCGAGATGATCCGCTCGATTTTTTCCCTCGGTACGACAATCGTGCGGGAAGTCATGGTAACCCGTACGGAAATGGCCTGCGCCAGGGTTGACGCCACCGTGCGGGAGCTGCTCGACACGATCATCGCCTGCGGCCATTCCCGCATCCCGGTGTACGAGGATTCGATCGACAATATCATCGGCCTGCTGTATGCCAAAGATCTTCTCAAACAGTGGGGTACCGACGAGCAGAGCCTCTCTGTGCGCGAAATCATGCGCCCCCCTTATTTCATCCCCGAATCCAAAAACCTGGAACAGCTGCTGCAGGAGTTCAAGCGCAAACGCATCCACCTGGCGATTGTCATCGATGAGTATGGCGGCACGTCCGGTCTGATAACGATCGAAGACCTGCTGGAACAGATTGTGGGAGACATCCAGGACGAATATGACCGTGAAGAATCCCTTCTGACCGTTAACCCGGACGGCAGCATAACCGCCGACGGGCGTCTCCCCGTCGAGGAGCTTGAAGAGCATTTCGACATCCAGATCGAGCGCGACAACTTCGATTCCGTCGGAGGGCTCGCCTTCCACCTGACCGGCAAGATCCCGTCGATTGGAGACATCATCGAAGGGGCCGGACTATGCCTGAAAATCCTTGACGCCGATCTGAGGCGGGTGAAAAAGGTCGCTATCCGCACGATAAGCAGCGCTCCTGCTGAAGAACCGGGGCGTGAGTGAACGTTTCAGCCATTTTCACATTATTAAAGCAGCTGTTTGACCGACGGGGATGGCTGGCAATCGCCAGCGGCATTCTGATCGCCCTTTCCTTCCCGAATCCCTCCCTCTCCTTTCTGGCCTGGGTTGCCCTGATCCCGCTGCTGATCGCACTGGAAGAGAGTTCGCCGCGCGAGGCCTTCCGGGTCGGACTGACCTGCGGCATTACCGCATACGCATTCATCCTCTACTGGCTCAACATCGTTTTCACCCAATACGGCCACCTCCCCTGGCTGGTCAGCATACCGGTCTATCTGCTGCTGGTGCTCTGGCTGGCGATGTTCTATGGCTTGAGCACCTCAATTTCCCGGCTGGGGGAACTGGTCGGCATCAAAGCCGCCTTTACCCTGCCGGTCGCCTGGGTCGCCTTTGACTTCATTCGCTCGTTCCTGTTTTCCGGCTTTGCCTGGGCCATGCTCGGACACTCCCAGTTCCGCACACTGCCGCTGATCCAGATTGCCGACCTTGCGGGCGTCTACGGCATCACGCTGCTGATAGTGTTGACAA
>JBAVTM010000321.1:0-3880 GCA_049696195.1 Desulfuromonadaceae bacterium
TCGAGTCGGTGGCGGAAGCGCATCGTCTGGACGGACTGGTGCTGCTGACCAATTGCGACAAGATCACCCCCGGCATGCTGATGGCGGCTGCCCGGCTCAACATCCCCTGCATCGTCGTCACCGCCGGCCCGATGATGAGCGGCCGCGGCCAGTCCGGGCGCAAGTTTTCCTTCGTCTCCGACACCTTCGAGGCGATGGCCCGCTACAAGGCCGGCGTCATCAGCGACAAGGAGCTGCAGGTCTGTGAAGACAACGCCTGTCCCGGCATGGGTTCCTGTCAGGGGCTCTTTACCGCCAATACGATGGCAATCCTGACCGAGACGATGGGGATGAGTCTGCCGCGCTGCGGTACCGCCCTTGCCGTTTCGGCGCTGAAAAGGCGCATCGCCTTCGCTTCCGGCGAAAAGATCGTCGAACTGGTGAAAAATGACGTCAAGCCGCGGGACATCCTGACCCGGGCCGCCTTTGAAAACGCGATCCGCGTCGATCTCGCGCTGGGCGGTTCTTCCAATACCGTGCTGCATCTGCTGGCCATTGCCCATGAGGCGGGTGTCGAGCTGCCGCTGGAGCTGTTTGACGAACTGGGAAAAGATACACCGCAGCTGGCCTCGATGAATCCGGCCGGTGAGCATTTCATGGAAGATCTGGACATCGCCGGCGGCGTCAGCGGTGTCATGAAACAGCTTGGAGACAAAATCAAAGACACGCCTACATTGTTCGGCCTGACCACGCATCAGCTGGCCGAGAGTATCCAGAATGTAGACGAGGAGGTTATCCGCCCGCTTGGGAACCCGGTGAAGAAGGAAGGTGGCATCGCCATCCTTTCCGGAAACATCGCTCCCAAAGGGGCCGTCGTCAAGCAGTCGGGCGTTTCCGACGCGATGATGTATTTTGAAGGGACGGCCCGCTGTTTCGATGCCGAAGAAAAGGCCATGGCCGCCATCATGGAAGGAAAGATAAAGTCCGGAGACTGCGTCGTGATCCGTTATGAAGGCCCCAAGGGGGGCCCCGGCATGCGCGAGATGCTGGCACCGACCGCCGCCATCATGGGGATGGGGCTGGGAGACAGCGTCGCACTGATCACCGACGGCCGTTTTTCCGGAGGCACCCGTGGTCCCTGTATCGGCCATATTTCTCCTGAAGCAGCTGAAGGCGGCCCGATCGCTCTGGTTGAAGACGGCGACCGGATTCTGCTCGACATTCCGAACCGGCGGCTGGAACTGCTGGTGGACGATGCGACCCTTGCTACACGCCGCGCCGGATGGAAGTCACCGGAACCGAAGATCAAGGGGGGGTGGCTGGCCCGCTACGCCAAGGTGGTCACGTCGGCTCATACCGGTGCGATTACAACTGCAGATTAAGTTTGTTTTTCCACCTCCACAGCGAGGTGAAATTCCTGTTCACAGAGGTTAAGCATGAAAATGAACGGCGCACGAATAATGCTGGAGTGTTTGAAAAAAGAGGGCGTAGACACCGTTTTCGGTTATCCCGGCGGCACCGTCATCAATCTGTATGACGAGCTCTTTTCCTTTAAAGATATACACCACATCCTGCCGCGGCACGAGCAGGCCGGCACCCATGCGGCAGACGGCTACGCCCGCGCCACCGGCAGGGTCGGAGTTGCAATCGCCACATCAGGCCCCGGCGCGACCAATACCGTTACCGGCATTGCAACGGCGTACATGGATTCGATTCCGATGGTCATTATTACCGGACAGGTACCGACGGCGCTGATCGGGAACGATGCGTTCCAGGAGGTGGATATTATCGGCATTACCCGCCCCTGCACGAAGCACAGCTTTCTGATTCGTGACGTCAAGGATATCGCCCTGACCATGAAAAAGGCTTTCTATATTGCCCGCAGCGGGCGTCCCGGTCCGGTTCTGGTCGATTTCCCCAAGGATGTGCAGATGGCCCAGGGTGAATTCCACTACCCCGAAACCGTTGACATCCGCGGCTACAAGCCCAATCTCTCCGGCCATCCCCGCCAGGTGGAAAAAGCGGTCGCGATGATTCTCGATTCACACCGACCGGTCATGTACGTCGGCGGCGGGGCGGTCCTCGGCAGTGCAGCAGAACCATTGACCCAACTGGCGCGCAAGCTGTCGGTGCCGGTGACGACAACATTAATGGGACTCGGGTCGTTCCCGGAGAGTGACGACCTGTCTCTCGGCATGCTCGGGATGCACGGCGCCTATTGCGCCAACATGGCGATGACCAACAGTGACCTCATCATTGCCATCGGCGCACGTTTTGACGACCGGGTCACCGGCAAGCTCTCGACGTTTGCCCCCCATGCAAAAATCATTCATATCGATGTTGACCCGACTTCGATAAAAAAGAATGTCCGTGTCGATCTGCCGATTGTCGGCGACGTCAAGGACGTGCTGACCAAGATGATCACGCAGGCCGACAAAAGCGGAGAGAAGCTGACCGGGTTTATGGCTGGGCTGGCTCCATGGCATGCGGATATTGACGCCTGGAAGGAAAAACATCCACTTTCCTACAAGCAGAGCAGCACCATCATCAAGCCGCAGTTCGTCATCCAGAAACTGCGCGAATTGTCGGAGGACGACGCCATCATCTCGACGGATGTCGGCCAGCACCAGATGTGGACGGCCCAGTTCTTCAAATTCAACAAGCCACGTACGCTGCTGACATCGGGCGGTCTCGGTACGATGGGGTACGGCCTGCCGGCAGCCATGGGTGCTCAGGCCGCTTTTCCGGATCGCCAGGTCATCACGATCTGCGGCGACGGCGGCATCCAGATGAATATCCAGGAGATGGCGACGCTGGTACAGAACAGGCTGCCGGTCAAAATCGTGATCCTCAACAACAACTTTCTCGGCATGGTGCGCCAGTGGCAGGAACTGTTCTTCGACAAGCGCTACTCGTCCACCTGCATGGAACTGCCGATCGACTACATCAAGCTGGCGGATGCTTATGGAGCCAAGGGGTTCCTGGCCACAAAACCGGGTGATGTCGAGGCGACCATCAAGGCGGGTTTCAAAGAGAAGGGGCCGGTAATCATGGAGTTCAAGGTAGCCCGTGAAGAAAAAGTGCTGCCGATGGTTCCGGCCGGAGCGTCGCTGAACGAAATGGTTCTGAACGCCTAACTGTAATGGCTCAAGTCATAAGTAGATCAAGGAGAGAGAAAAGCTATGCAACATACAATATCGGTCATAGTTGAAAACGATTTCGGGGTGCTCTCCCGTGTGGCCACACTTTTTTCCGGGCGCGGGTTCAATATCGAGTCGCTGTCGGTGGCCCCCACCAATGAAGACGGGCTGTCGCGGATGACGATCGTTACCCGCGGCGATGCCCAGATTCTTGAGCAGATAAACAAGCAGCTCAATAAGCTGGTCGACATCCTCAAGGTGCTTGATTTTTCAGACGGCAGCGGAATTGAGCGTGAACTGGCGCTGATAAAGGTCTACGCCGAGGATGATGACCGTGCCGAGGTTTTGAGAATCGTCGACATCTTCCGGGCTAAAATCATCGATGTCACCCCGAAGTCCTATACGATCGAGGCGACCGGCAATCCGCTCAAGATTGACGGGATTCTGGAGTTGCTCAGACCGCTGGGACTGAAGGAAGTTGTACGCACCGGCTCCGTTGCCATCGGTCGCGGCGCCAAGGGGTGGAACGGGTAGTTAGATTGGTTATTATCAGCCGCCCGGAAACGGGCGGCTTTTTTCATTCAGATCGAAGGGATTTCTCCTGCGGCGGGGTCCTAAACGGCTATTTACATTGACAGCAGCAGGTGAATGTAGTATTTTTTTCGTTCTATTTACGTATTAGTTCGACCGGTTTGCCGGATAAAATTTTTGTGGAGGATGTACCAGCATGAACGTTTATTACGATCGTGATTGTGATCTCG